>DATDIC010000109.1:0-6008 GCA_036521275.1 Acetobacteraceae bacterium | reverse complement strand
TCCAGCCGCTCCAGCGCCGCGCGATAGGTGGTCGAGGTCCGGCCGTAAAAGCCCTTCGATTGTTCCAGAACTTTCTTGTGGCGGGCATGGGTGGTGGTGCCCCGCTTGACGCGTGCCATGGCGCTATTGCTCCTTCAATCCAGCCCGTAGGGCGCCCACTGCTTCACGGTGCGCGCGTCCATCGGCGTGAGGGTCTGCATGCGCCGGTTCGCACGCTTGGCTTTCTGCGTGCGGTTGATCAGACCGTGCCGCTTCATGCCGGCGCCGGCCTTCACCTTGCCGGTCGCGGTGATCTTGAACCGCTTCTTGACCGACGACTTGGTCTTCATTTTGGGCATTTCATTCTCCTTGTCATTGCAACCCGCCAGACAGGCGAGCGTCACGGCCGGGCATGCCCTTCCAGGCCCGGGCGCGTGCGGAACGGCGGGGTGTATAAAGGCCGGGGTTTCCCGGCGCAAGGGAGCCAACAGGCAGATCGCGTCTCCGTAAGCATTTCGGCTATGGTGGGGCAGCAGACATGTAGAGCCTGCACTGCGGCTTACGGATGGTCTGCGCGGAAGCCAGACTTCCAGCCTCACTGGCGCAGTTGCCGAAAGTGGAAATCGAAGAACTTGGCTCGACCGCCGGAACCAAATGTGAGGCAACGGATCGGAGCTGAACCGGATTCGAACCAGCAGGGCTGCCTTGCCCGCGGGCAGTGATGTGAGAGAGCTGTCTCGCGGCCTCGCGCATCTTCATGATGCGCAGCGGCTCAGGTTAAATTTCGCCCGGACATCGCTGAAGGGGAACGGGGGATGAAGGCGCACATCGTCGGCGGCGGGTTCGGCGGGCTGGCGGCAGCATTCTTCCTGATCCGCAATGCGGACGTGCCCGGCGAGGACATAACCATCTACGAAGCCGACCGCCAAATAGGCGGCGGCTTGTTCCTGACTGGCGGCCCCGAGACGGGCTACAACATGCCCGGCTCCGTGTTCGATCGCGAATTTCGCTGCACGTTCGATCTGCTTCAGTCGATCCCCTCCGCCAGCGACCCTACCGTCTCCGTCCGGGACGCATTCTTCGCGTTCAACGAACAGAATCCCTTCAACGATCGTGCGCACATCCTCGATCGCAACGGCAACATCGTCCAGGGCCCTCGCTTCGGCCTGAACCTGCGCGACGCCCTGGCGCTTGCCCGCCTCTCACTGACGCCGGAACCCAGGCTCGACGGCCGCCGCATCGAGGAATTCTTTGCCCCCCGCTTCTTCGCCACCGATTCTGGCTGCTCTGGTCGACGATAATGGGCTCGCTGCCCCAGCACAGCGCGGTCGAGTTCCGCCGCTATATGAATCGCTTCCTGTACTTGTTTCCCGACCTGTCAACGATGCGGCGCGTCTTGCGCACGCCCGTCAATCAACACCAGGCCTTCATTGAACCCCTTCTGGCCTGGCTACGCGCCCGCTTTGTGACCATCCGGACCGGCGCCTTCGTCCATGACCTCGGCTTCGCCGCCGCCGACCGGCTGACCGTCGACCGGCTGCAGATCGAGCAGGACGGGACCACCGTTTCGGTGGCGGTCGAGCCCGGCGACATCGTGCTTGTCACCCTTGGCTCGCAAGCCGAGGACCTGTCGTCGGGCACCATGACCGAACCGCGGCCGCCAAACCGGGCGGGCCGCGCCTCCGCGCTGTGGCAGCGACTTGCCCAGGCCCATCCCGGCTTCGGCAACCCCGCCCGCTTCTTCGGGGCGGACCAGGTCGCCGATTCCCGCTGGATTATGTTCACCGTGACCACCACCGGCGCCGCGTTCATCGAGCAACTCTCCAAGCTGACGAACAGCGAGCCCGGCACCGGTGGCCTGGTGACGCTCAAGGATTCGGGCTGGCTGTTGACGCTGACCATCTTTCACCAGCCGGAAGTGATCGGCCAACCGTCCGGCACGTATCTTTGGTGGGGCTATGGCCTGTATCCCGAGCGCAACGGCGACTTTGTGAAGAAGCCGATGAGTTCTTGCACCGGGGCGGAGATCCTGGAGGAGGCCCTGCGTCACCTGCGCTTCGACCAGCTTCTCGATCGTGTGCTGGCTGATTCGATCTGCATCCCCTGCGACCTGCCTTACGTCAACAACATCTGGCTGCCGCGCCGTAGCACCGATCGGCCGCCTGTCGTACCCCAGGGTGCAACCAATCTCGGCCTTATCGGTCAATACGTTGAACTCCCGCGCGACATCGCGTTCACCATCGAATACTCCGCTCGCGGCGCCTGGGAGGCGATCCACCTGCTTCTGAAGCGCGGCCCCGCTCCACCGGCTGTGTACCAGGGCCAGTATGACCCGAAAGCCGTCCTCGCCGCCCTGAGAGTATTCCTCGGCTTGTGAGATCGATGCTGGAAGGCCATGTCCCGAGAAGAACCAAGACACCGCTGCCGGGGTCTGCTTAGCGCCAATGGCTGTCATCCAACCTCGACGGGTCAACATTCCGAAGCGGACATTCCAGACCGGGCGCCCGCTGGCGGACTTGGGTGGTTTTGCGACGGCCGGCGTTCGGATTGCGCGGAATTGGAATCGCTGTAGGACAGCCAATCGGAATCGGACCGGGCAACGCAATGATTGGTCATTCAGCAATCAGAGGAGTTGAAGCAGGACCTGAAGCAATCCCACAAAGGACACACCCCACAACGCCGTGCGGAGCCCCGGGACGCCGATGACGTAGACCGGCGCATAGGCAAGGCGTGCCCAGAAGAACAGCTCGGCACCAAGCGCCGTCGTTGCATTGGTCTTGCCTGCCACCTGCGCGACGAGCACGAGCGCCGCGAAGATGGGCAGGCTCTCCAACATATTGTGCTGCGCTCGCCGCGCTCGATCCGCCCACCCGGTAAGACCTGGGAGATTCGCGCGATTGCCGATGAGCCGCAGGAAGCCGACCTGCGTGATCGCCGCTCCGAAAGCGATCACCATTTGTAGGAGGGCCAGCGCCGAGGACCAGACCAGCAGTTTCAACTCCACGCTCATTGATCGCTCCGCTGGTTTCGCCTTTCGGGGTCTTTCAATGCGGCCGTGCCGGCGTCCGACGCTTGCGGAAAAGCTGCCGCAATGAGAGCGCGTGCAGCAGGATTGAGCTTGGCACAACGAAAGCCGGGGTCAGCACGTCCGGATAGATGCCAACATTGAAGCTCGACACAGCCGGAACGATGAGCTGGAAGCGGCCGGGCGTCGTGAGAATGCCCAAGGTGATCGCGATGGCGAAGTCGGTGAGGCCCAAAAAATTCCAGGCGACTGCCGCCCTTCTTCCCTGAACTGTCCCGGCGGCCACGGCGATCGCCGCGGGCACCGCAAACACGCCCGTGATGATATCGCCCAGTCCCGCCGGCAGCGCGGAGATGACTGGCGCCGCCCCGCGGAGCCAAGCCGCAACAAACCAACTGCCGAAGACGCGATAGAACTGAAGGGCGATGAGCCAGCTTGCCGGCATCGCATCGAGCACCTGCCCCACGCGCCTTGACAACAGCAAGAGCGGCGCACCGACGATCACGGGCAGGAGGATCGCCATTGGCAGCAGCGGCAACGACGCGGCGCCCGTCATGAAGCCCCCGTTGATCGCCGCGCTCCATGCGACGGCGAACCAAAGCGTATCGGGGATCATGACCGCCAGCCACAGCGTGCGGCGCTGGTACGGCGTCAGGTTGCTGCGTTCCAGGCCGAGCCACAAACCGAGCCCGATCAGTGCGTGCGCCGATAGCTGGTGCACCGTCGTCTGAACGCCGCTCGTCGGAATGATTGGCAGAGCGTAGAGGATCGCGATCCACAGCACCGTGAGCGGCGCGATCCACGTCAAGGCGTGCCAACCCTGACGCGCCGGCCGGAGATCAGCGGGAACGGTGGCGGTGCTCACGGCAGCATCTCCCAAGCGAAGGACGATATGCCGGACATTGTACCGCTTCCCGCGAGCGACCATCCGCGATAACGTCGACGGGCTATGAAGCAGAACTTCACAGTCCGACACAGCGCGCTAGACGGCGTGGAAGCATTCCTGAGTGTCGCCCGCCATCGTAGTTTTCGTCGGGGGGCGGTGGATCTCGGGGTTACGCCTTCCGCGGTCAGCCAGGCGATACGCGCGCTCGAGTCACGCATCGGTGCGGCACTTTTCAGTCGCACAACGCGCAGCGTCGGCCTGACCGAAGCCGGCGAACGGTTCCTTTCGCGCGCCAAGCCGGCGTTCGAGGAACTCGTTGCCGCGAGCGAGGCCGCGCGCGACCTGGGGCAGCATCCCGCCGGGCTATTGCGACTCTCCGTTCCACGGGCGGTCGTTCCACTGATTCTCGAGCCGATGCTTATTTCGTTCCACAGAGCCTATCCCAAGATCGAGCTGGAGATTGCCGCGAGCGCGGAGCTCGCAGATATCGTCGCTGAAGGCTTTGATGCCGGTATTCGTCTCGGGCAGTTCATCGCGCCCGATATGGTGGCCGTCCGACTGACGCCGGCGTTTCCACTCGTGGTGGTTGGTAGCCCTGGTTATTTCCATGCGCGAGGGCGGCCGGTGCGCATCGCCGATCTGCGCGATCATTCCTGCTTGCGAATGCGCCGTTCGGATGGATCGATAGCACCGTGGCGGTTTGCCGAGGGCAACAATACCATCGACGTCATCGCGTCGGGGCCGCTCATCGCAAACGACTACCCCACGCTCCTCGGAGCGGCAATGCAGGGCTTGGGACTTGCACAAATCGCTGGTCCAGTCGCGAACGCGCCGATCGCCGACGGCCGGTTGCAGCCGGTCCTGGCGCCATTCTCGCCTACGATGCCGGGTGTTTTTCTCTATTACCCGGATAGACGTCAGGTGCTGCCCAAGCTACGCGCGTTCATAGAATGCGCAAAATACAGAGGTGTTGACGCTCCTCGCGGCGGATCGAGCGCTGGGAAGTTGCGTAAGTTCGGCTGAAGAATAGTTCTTGATACGGAAGCTTCGTCGAGTTGAATAGCAATGGTCCGCTAAGTTTCATAGTCACTTCGGCTCCGAGAGCCGCCAATTGGATGATTAAGAAACGAGTGGACTTGACAGGGCGGCAACATGCCCGCTTTTGGGATCGTCGGTGCCTGCCGTCTAGGCTGGCGAATGACAGGTGTCCTCATCGCCACACCCCGCAGCCGTCAGACCGGAATCGGCCAGCAGCCGCCGGTCCGCCGTCACCGCGTAAATGTCCGCCAAGGGCCGTGTGCCGAAATTCGGCTAAGGGCTCGTCATGAAATAACGGAATCAACGTCATTCCCGCGGAACGCGGGAATCCAGCAGCGGCGGCCTGGATTCCCGCTTTCGCGGGAATGACGAGATGACCCGCCGACACCAGCCGGGGCCGTCTCCGGCGATCGCCCAACCCGCCCACCTTGCCGCGATGCACAGGCTGTGCCTTATCACCCGCCCGACCGTGCAGGAGGTCTCATGGCGGACGTCGTCGATCTTCATGCGGACAATCCGGACCTGGCCCGCCAGGCGGAGATCCTTGCCCGCCCGCCTACCGCCGCGTGGCGCATGGCCAACGCCATCCGCGCGCTCGCCATCGATGCCGTGGAGGCCGCCAACTCCGGCCATCCGGGCATGCCGATGGGCATGGCCGACGTGGCCACCGTGCTATGGACGCGCTTCCTCAAATTCGACGCCGCCGACCCGCACTGGCCCGACCGCGACCGGTTCGTGCTGTCGGCCGGGCACGGGTCGATGCTGCTCTATGCCCTGCTATACCTGACCGGGGTGGAGGGGATCAGCCTCGACGATATCCGGCATTTCCGCCAGCTCCATTCGCCGGCCGCGGGGCACCCGGAATTGGGAGAGGCGCCGGGCATCGAAACCACCACCGGCCCGCTGGGGCAGGGGATCGGCACGTCGGTCGGCATGGCCTTGGCCGAGCGCATGCTCGCGGCCCGGTTCGGCAAATCCCTGGTGGATCACCGCACCTGGGTAATCTGCTCCGATGGCGACCTGATGGAAGGGATCAGCCACGAGGCGATCGGCATTGCCGGCCATCTGCGGCTGGAGAAG
>DATDIC010000108.1:0-5218 GCA_036521275.1 Acetobacteraceae bacterium | reverse complement strand
CACCGAGGCCCGGGCCCTGCGCGCCCTGGCCGCCGGACTGGACGACCGTTTCGGCCAGGCCGTGGACCTGCTCGCCGGCGCCTCCGGCCGCGTCGTCGTCTCCGGCATGGGCAAGTCCGGCCATGTCGCCCGCAAGATCGCTGCCACCCTTGCGTCCACCGGCACCCCGGCACTGTTCGTCCATCCCGCCGAAGCCTCCCACGGTGATCTCGGGATGCTGGTCACCGGAGACGCCGTCCTGGCCCTCTCCAACTCCGGAGAAACACCGGAACTCGCCGATCTCGTCCGCCACTCGCGCCGCTTCGCCCTGCCGCTGGTCGCTGTCACCGCCCACGCCCACTCCGCCCTGGCCCACGCCGCCGACGTAATACTGCTGTTACCGACCGTGCCCGAAGCTTGCCCGATGGGACTGGCCCCGACCACCAGCACCGCGATGCAGATGGCGCTCGGTGACGCCCTGGCGGTCGCGCTGCTGACCCGGCGCGGCTTCACCGCCGCCGACTTCCGTCGCTTCCATCCTGGTGGACGCCTCGGCGCCCGCCTGGCCAGCGTACGGGACCTGATGCATGACGGCGACGCGATCCCTCTGGCCTCCCCCGACACATCCATGGATCGCGCCCTGCTGATCATGACGGAGAAGCGCTTCGGCTGTCTCGGCGTCACCGGCAGCAACGGCGAGCTGGTCGGCATCGTCACCGACGGCGACCTGCGGCGTCACATGGGCCCCGATCTGCTCGCCCGTCCCGTCGCCGCAATCATGACACCGGACCCGCTCACCATCGCTCCCGATGCGCTGGCGGCCGAGGCCCTGCATGCGATGAACGCACGCGCCCGCCCCATCACGGCGTTGTTCGTCACCGATCCGGCTGCGCGCCCGATCGGTATCCTGCACGTGCACGACCTGCTCCGCGCCGGAGTTGCGTAATGCCATCGGTTGCCCCACTCGCCACACGGCGCAGCGGTCAACGGCTCGTCGGTTCCGCAGTCAGCCGGATGCGCCGTCCGCCGACGCCTGGCCGCCTCGCCCGTCGCCGGCTGATGATCATGCTGGCGAAGCTGGTGCTGCCCGTCATGGCGCTCGCCCTGCTCACCACCATGGCGATGTGGCCCGAACTGAAGAACACCACCGCGCGTGGCCGACTGGCCCTGGCCGGTCTCTCCGGTGACGTTGCAGGCGATACGGTGATCGACGCCCGCTATCACGGCGTGGACGATCGCGGCCGGCCCTATACGGTGACCGCCACCACCGCCACCCAGGTCAATCCGAACCGCATCAACCTGCACGATCCGAAGGGCGACATCACCCTCGAAAACGGCACCTGGGTCATGCTCCAGGCCGATGCCGGCGTGTTCCGCCAGCACGACAACGCGCTCGATCTGTCGCACCACGTCACGCTCTACCGCGACGACGGAACCACCATGAAGACCCAAAGCGCCGCCGTGGACATCGCCCAGGGCGCCGCCGCCGGGGCCGAACCCGTGCATGCCGAGGGACCGTTCGGGGTGCTGGACGCGAAAGGCGGGTTCACCCTCACCGACAAGGGCGACCAGATCCTGTTTGCCGGACCGGCGCACATGGTGCTGAACGGAGCCACCGCGCAATGATGCTGCGCTGGCTCCTGCTGGCGACGCTGCTGCCGGCCCCCGCCCTCGCTCAGGGTATCGACCTCTCGCAAGGCGGCCCGATCGACATCACCGCGCAGAGCGGCATCGAATGGCAGCAGAACCAGCACCGGGTCATCGCCAGCGGCAATGCCACCGCGGTGCGCCAGAACGTCACCGTCGATGCGGATCGTCTGATTGCTTACTACCGCAAGAAAACCGGCACCGCCGCGACCCCCGCCGCCACCGCGCCTGCCGCCACCAATCCCAGCCAGCCGCAGCCCGGCCTCGCCGGCGATGAGGACACCTCCGGCAACGAGATTTATCGGGTCGAGGCGGAAGGCCATGTCGTGATCTTCACCCCGACCGACCGGGCGCAGGGCGATCACGCGGTCTATGACCTGGATCAGGCGGTCATGGTGATGACCGGCCATGATCTCCGGCTCACCACCCCGAACGACGTGATCACCGCCCGTGACGACCTGGAATACTGGGCGCAGAAGCACATGGCGGTCGCCCGTGGCGATGCGGTCGTCGTCACCAAGGACGCGCGACGTATCGCCGCAGATGTTCTGGTCGCCTACACCACGCCGGCGCCCGCAACCCCCCCGGCGCCGACCCCGGTCGCCGCCAAGCCCGCCGCGCCGTCGTCCGCCGAAGACCCGCTCGCCGCCTCCGGCAAGCTGCAGAAGGTCGAGGCATTCGGTCACGTCTCGATCCGTACCCCCACCGATTTCGTCACCGGCGATCGTGGCGTCTACGTGCCGGAAACCGGCATCGCCATCCTGGTCGGCAATGTCCGCATCACGCGCGGCGAAAACCAGCTTGCGGGCCTCCGGGCAGAGGTCAACCTGAAGACCGGCATCTCCCGCCTGCTGTCCGGCAACAGCGGCCGCGTCCAGGGATTGATCGTACCGAACGATAATACCAACGGCGGCCTTGCCGGGCCCGCTGCCCAGCCCGGACAATCCCAGCCCGGAAAAACCGAGCCCGAAAAAACCCAGCCTGCAAAAACCCAGCCTGCAAAAACCCCGCCCGGAGGGCCACAGTGAACGCCGCTGCCTTTCGTCTCGTTACCAGTGCAACTGGTCTCGCTGCCACCGGTGTCGGCAAGACGTACCGAAAACGTCCCGTCGTACGCAACGTCTCGGTCACCTTGCGCCGCGGCGAGGCGGTGGGTCTGCTCGGGCCCAACGGTGCCGGCAAGACCACCACCTTCTACATGATCATAGGCCTGATCCGGCCGGATACCGGCGCCATCGCGCTCGACGGCGCCGACATCACGCTGCTGCCCATGTATCGCCGCGCCCGCCTCGGCATCGGCTACCTGCCGCAGGAAGCCAGCGTGTTCCGCGGCCTGAACGTGGAGCAGAACGTCATGGCCGCGCTGGAGGTGGTGGAGCCCGACTCCGACCGCCGCGACATGATGCTAGATGAACTGCTGGCGGAATTCGGCATCAGCCATCTGCGGCGCACGCCCGCCCTGGCGCTCTCGGGCGGCGAGCGGCGGCGGGTGGAGATCGCCCGCGCACTGGCCACCCAGCCGGCCTACATCCTGCTCGATGAGCCGCTGGCCGGCATCGATCCGATCGCGGTCGGCGAGATCCGCGACCTGGTCTCCCATCTCAAGCATCGCGGCATCGGTGTGCTGATCACCGACCACAATGTGCGCGAGACGCTGGAGATCATCGACCGGGCCTACATCATGCACGACGGCGAGGTGCTGATGGAGGGCGCGCCGGACGAGGTGGTGGCGCATGCCGACGTCCGCCGCGTCTATCTCGGCGAGCGGTTCAGCTTGTAACCAGGCCACCGCCCATGGCGATCGGCCCACGTCTGGAGCTGCGCCAGGGACAGTCGCTGGTCATGACGCCGCAACTGCGTCAGGCCATCAAGCTGCTGCAATACACCAACCAGGAAGTCACCAGCTTCATCGAGGAGGAACTGGAGCGCAACCCGCTGCTGGAGCGCGCCGAACCGGACGAACCGTCGCCCGAGCGCGCCGCACCCGAGCAGCTTCCCACCCGATCGGAGCAAGACGCCGACAGCGCCGACCACGCGCGCGCCGACACCCTGCCGGATCCGGCCACATCACCGCTCGATGCCGACCACGCGGAGACGTACGATCCCGGCGGCGTATCCGATGGCGCGCCCATCTCGTTCAGCCATCGCGGCGGCACCCTGGATTTCGCCGACGATGAGCGCGGCATCGACGACATCGCCGAGACGCATCGCCCGCTTCACGAGCAACTCGGTGAGCAGCTTCGACTCGAATTCACCGATCCCGGCGATCGCCTGATTGGCGCCCACCTGATCGCCCTGCTGTCGCCGGTCGGACGGCTGACCGCCGAACCGGTCGCAATCGCTCATGCCATGGGCGTGCCGCTGGAACGTCTGGAAGCGATCCGCACGCGCATGATGCGGTTCGACCCGTCCGGCCTGTTCGCCCGTGATCTGCGTGAGTGCCTCGCCGCGCAACTGGCCGATCGCAACCGCCTGGATCCGGCCATGCAGACGCTGCTCGACCATCTGGACCTGCTCGCCCGCCGCGATCTCCGGCGCCTGATGAGCCTGTGCGGTGTCGATTCCGAAGACCTCGCCGACATGATCACCGAAATCCGGGCACTCGACCCCAAGCCCGGCTGGCGCGCCGACGGCGTGCCCGTGCAGATCGTCATCCCCGATATCCTGATGCATGCCACGCCGGGCGGCGGCTGGACGCTCGAACTCAACCCAGAGACATTGCCGCGCGTGCTGGTGAACCAGCGTCTCTACGCGAAGGTGGCGCCAGGCGCCGGCAAGGAGGCGCGCCTGTTCCTGACCGAGCGGCTCGCCACCGCCAACTGGCTGGTGCGCTCCCTGCAGCAGCGCGCTCAGACCATTCTGCGCGTCACCGCCGAAATCGTGCGACAGCAGGACGCATTCCTGAAATATGGCGTCGAATTCCTCCGCCCGCTCATTCTGCGCGACGTCGCCGATGCCGTGGAAATGCACGAAAGCACCGTCAGCCGCGTGACGGCCAACAAATATGTCGCCACGCCGCGTGGCATATTCGAGCTCAAATATTTTTTCACGACTGCGATCCCTGGAATGGATGGCGCTGCGCACAGCGCCGAGGCTGTACGCCATCGGATCCGCGTGCTGGTTGGCGCGGAAACGCCCGACGACATCCTCTCCGATGACGCGATCGTTGCCGCCCTCCGCCGCGAAGGCGTGGACATTGCCCGCCGGACCGTGGCCAAATACCGGGAGGCGCTGCGCATCCCCAATTCCGTGCAGCGCAAACGGGAAAAGGCCGTGCCAGCCTGACGCGCCCCTTCCGGCTTCCGATGGGCGTTGACGGCCATTCGGCCACGTACCAGCGGGGGAGAGGCAGGATGGAGATCAACGTTTCCGGCAAGCAGGTCGAATTGTCCGAGGCGCTGCGCGAGCGGGTCGCCCGGCACCTGGAGGGGATTGCCGGCAAATACTTCGATCACGCGCTGGAGGCGCAGGTCACGTTCGGCCGCGCGCGCAGCTTCTTCACCTGCGACATCAACGTGCATGCCGGACGCGGGCTGAGCCTGCGCGGGGAAGGGGAGGCGGCTGACGCCAACAGCGCGTTCGACGACGCCGC
>DATDIC010000107.1:0-2683 GCA_036521275.1 Acetobacteraceae bacterium | reverse complement strand
GGTGGCCGGAACGCCGATGGATTTCCGCACCATGCACCCGATCGACGCGCAGATCCGCGCTCCATTCGAGCAGATCATCCTGGCGCATGGCTACGACCATAACTGGGTGCTCAACAAGGCCCAGCCCGGCGAGCTAAGTTTTGCCGCCCGCGCCTATTCACCAAAGACCGGCCGCACGCTTGAAGTATACACCACCGAGCCCGGCGTACAAGTTTACACCGGCAACTATCTACAGGGAAACCTGACCGGCTCGTCCCACACCCTCTATCGCCAGGGCGACGGCTACACCTTCGAGACCCAGCACTTCCCGGACTCGCCCAATCACCCCGAATTCCCCTCCACCGTCCTCAATCCCGGACAGACCTTCCACTCAACCACGATCTTCCGATTCTCCACCGACAAATAGTCCCAAGACCGCCCGCTTGTTGGATGGCCGGGCTTGTCCCGGCCATACGCGCCTTCCCTATCATACCAAACGAACAGACGCCTGAGGCACACCAGCACCAGACCACACGCCCGCCGGCACTTGTCCGGCTGCTCGGTCGGTTCGCCACGTCGCCGGCGACAGGACGGCGCGTGACGGGTCTCTGGCCGGCGGCGCGTAAGCCTGCGATGACTGAAACATGCCGATCCCATCCTGGCTGCCCGTGCTGCTCGGCGTCCTCACCGCGGTCGGGCCGGCCTCTACCGACATGTACTTGCCGGCCTTCCCGGCGATCGAGGCATCGCTGCACGAGCCGGCCGGATCGGCGCAGCTCTCGCTGGCCGCCTGGTTCGCCGGGCTCGCGGTGGGTCAGATCACGCAGGGCACGTTGTCGGACCGGTATGGACGGCGCCTGCCGCTGATCGTCTCCACGGCGCTGTACACGTTAAGCTGTGCGGCCTGTGCGGTGGCGCCGAGCATCCTGGTGCTGTCGGCGTTTCGCTTCCTGTCTGCGGTGGCGGCGGCGGCGGGGATGGTGATCCCGCGCGCGGTGGTGCGCGACCTGGCCGACGGGCACGAGGCCGCGGTGCTGATGTCACGCCTGATGCTGGTGATGGGGGCCGCGCCGATCCTGGCGCCGACCATCGGCGGCGCGGTGCTGGTGTTCGCCAACTGGCGCTGGATCTTCTGGATCCTGACGTTGTACGGTACCGGTTGTTTCCTGCTGGTATGCATGGCATTGCCGGAAACACTGCCGGCCGCCGCGCGATCCCGCCTGTCCGCCGGCGAGCAGTTGCAACGCTATGCCCATATCCTGCGCGACCGCGGCTTTCTGACCCATGCGGCACTCGCCGGGTGCGGCACGTTCGCGTTCTTCGCTTATCTGGGCGGCTCGTCGCCGGTGTTCATCGACGGGTTCGGTTGGACCCCGTCGCAATATGGCGGGCTGTTTGGCTGCTGCGCCCTGGGGCTGGTGATTGCGGCCCAGGTGAACGCCCGGGTGCTGCCGAGATTCGGCCCGTCGAAGGTCCTGCGCGTGGTGACGCGGGTCGATCTGATCGCGATGGCGGTGCTGGTCGGGTTCGCGTTTGCCGGGGTGCACCGGCTGGTTGTGGTGATCCCGCCGCTGATCGTGTTCGTGTCCTGCCAGGGATTCGTGAACCCCAATGCGATGGTCGGGGCCCTGTCACGCCATGCTGGGCATGCCGGCAGCGCATCGGCGTTGATGGGCATGGGGCAGTTCATGCTGGGTGCGGTCAGCGGATTGCTGGTGGGGTTGTTCACCGACGGCACCGCGCGCGGCATGGCTGCCCTGATGCTGGTCGGGGCTGCGGGAATGGTGGTTGCGGAGCGACTCCGGCCGCGCCAATAGTTTGTCAGGTCAAACGAAGGAGCTCGGGATGAGCCTGGTCGTCGGGATCCCCGCCTGCGCGCGTACGCGCAATCAGATGGGGTGGCACGAAACGCCGTCGCGCTACGCGGAAGCGGTGTTCGAGGGTGCCGGGGCGCTGCCGATCATGATCCCACCGATGGGGGAGGCGCAGATTGCGGTGCTGGACCGGATCGACGGCCTGTTGCTGCCGGGCAGTCCCAGCAACGTGCATCCGAGTCACTATGAGGGCGGCGAGAGCCTGACGCCGGAGTTGCACGACCATCAGCGCGACGCCACCACCTTGCCGCTGATCCGCGCCGCGGTGGCGCGCGGCATGCCGGTGCTGGCGATCTGCCGCGGCATCCAGGAATTGAACGTGGCGCTGGGTGGTACCCTGCATCAGACGGTGCACGACATGCCGGGGCGCCGGGATCATCGCAGCGGGCCGGGGTCGATTGAGGAGAAGTATGGGCCCAAGCACAAGATTGCGCTGTCCGGCGGGCTGGCGCGGCTGATCAATGCGCCGGAGATCGTGGTGAACTCGTTGCACGGGCAGGCGATCGACCGGCCGGCGCCGGGGCTGGTGATCGAGGCGCGGGCGGAGGACGGCACGATCGAGGCGGTGCGGGTCGAGAATGCGCCGGGCTTCGCGGTGGGCGTGCAATGGCACCCGGAATGGGAGTGGACCGACAATCCGGCCAGTCTGGCGCTGTTCCGGGCGTTCGGGGAGGCATGCCAGGCGTATCAGTCGGGACTGCGGAAAGCAGCGTGACGCTGTCGCCGCAGTGCTGTACCCGGTGAACATCCGCAATCGAGAGGCGTAGGCCCATGGACCTGAAGCTGGCCGGCAAGCATGCGCTGATCACCGGCGGGTCCAAGGGGATTGG
>DATDIC010000106.1:0-7594 GCA_036521275.1 Acetobacteraceae bacterium | reverse complement strand
GCCGGCGCCGATCCGCACCGCATGGTCCATCACCGCCGGGCCATTCGCTGACAGGGCGGCGATCAGATCGAAGCGCTCGCCGGACGGGTGGAACAGATTGACCGAGCACCAGCCGATGCGAGTGATGAAGTCAGCACCTTGGCTCTTGGCATGAGCGAAGTTGCGCAGCCGCGCATAGCCGCGGTCCTGCACCAGCACATCGCCGGGGCGTACCGCCACGCAGCTCAGCGCTTCGGCGGTGGTGGCTTCGGTCACCACCAGGTCGGTGAAGCCGCCGCGGGCTGGTTCATAACGGGCGTGCAGTCGCCAGTCGCTGCCGGCGCTGCCGGCGAGCGAGATGGTGGAGCCGTCCACCAGACTGAGTTGCAAGCGACCCTCGGTGGGCGCCTCACCGCGGCGATGCGCGAGCAGGTGGGCCAGCACGTCGGTCAGGAAATCGCTCGCGTTGCGCAACCGCTCGAGCAGCGAGACGTCGCACAGATTGGCGATGCCGGCCGCGGTGGCATAGCTGGCCGTGCTGCGCAGCGACAGGCGGCCCGGGCCGTACAGCAAGGCGAGATGCAGCAGCGCATCGGCGCTGCGCACGCCCCGCTTGCGCTGCAGGGCTTTGTGCTGGCGAGCGCTGGCCTCGAGATCCATCATCGAGGCGATGTGACCGACCACGCTCGGCCAATGATCCAGACGCGGCGATGCGGTTTGCATCCACCCCCAGAATCAGCCCGAGTCGAGCCGTGTCAAGCTAATACTAGCGCGTATGGGGCAGCGCCCCAGGGCCTACGGCCGGTCGAGAAAACCACCGCGATGCTGCGGCAGTTTCCATCCCAGTAGCCGCCCGGCAATCAGCGTGCGCAGCACCTGCGCTGTGCCGCCGCCGATGGTGAACATGCGTGCGTCACGCGCCATGCGTTCGAGAGGATAGTCACGCGAATAGCCGCGCGCCCCGAAGATTTGCAGCGCGTCATTGGTGACGCGGATGGCGGTTTCAGACGCCAGCACCTTTGCCTGCGCCGCCAGCAACGCGTCGGGCAGCGGCGCCGCGGTGGCCGCGGCGCGATGGATCAGTCCGCGCGCGGCCTCCAGGCCGATCGCCATGTCGGCCAGCATCCATTGCAGCCCCTGGAATTCGCCGATCGGGCGGCCGAATTGCTGGCGCGCCTTGGCGAATGTCAGCGCCTGGTCGAATGCGCCCTGCGCCAGCCCAAGCGCCACGGTCGCGGCGCCGACGCGCTGGCTGTTGTAGGCTTCCATCAGGGCGGCGAAGCCGCGTGCCCAACCGCCTGGCGTGTGCAGCACCATGTCGTCGGCGACCGCGAGATCTTCCAGGATGATCTCGGTTTCCGGGATGCCGCGCAGACCCATGGTGGGCTCGCGCTTGCCGATGAGCAGTCCCGGCGCTGCGTCGCGCACCGCGATGAAGCCGCCGATGCCCAGTTCGGCGCCGGCTTCATCGAATGCGCGGGCGAAGATCAGGTGCAGGCGCGACACACCGCCGCCGGTGATCCAATGCTTCCGGCCATTCAGAATGAAACGATCTCCCCGCCGGTCGGCGCGGGTGGTCATCTCGGTGGCGGCGGAGCCGGCGTCCGGTTCGGTGATGCAGATTGCCGGCTTGTCGCCGTCCAGGACCAGGCCGGCGGCGAGCCGCTTCTGCGCCTCGGAGCCGTACAGCATGATCGCGGAGATGGCGCCCATGTTGGCTTCGACCGCGATACGCCCGGTCACGCCACAGACCTTCGCCATTTCCTCGATGATCAGCGCGGCATCGAGGAACGATCCGCCGGTGCCGCCGTACGCGCTGGGGATCGTGTGGCCCATGAACCCCGCTTCACGCAGCGCGGCTACATTGTCCCACGGGTATTGCTCGGTCCGGTCGATCTCCGCGGCGCGCGGGCGGATGAGCGATTGCGCAAGCTCGCGCGCACGGTCCCGCAACTGCATCTGTGCTCGCGTGAGGCTGAACGAGTGCTCGGTCAGCCCGGGGCGGATGCTGTCGCGACGATCGCTTAACGGCGTTTCGTGGTCTTCTGCTTGCTCTTGAGCCACCATTTGACGGGTTTCGCCTCTGCCCTCGCTGTTGCCGGCTTGGCGGAGCGCGTAGCGGCCTTCGGTTGCGCGGAGGTTGTCGGCGCCGCGCGCGACTGGGGGCTGGTGGCGGGCTTGCGACCGCGCACCGTCACCACCGGTCGCGCGATAACAGGGCGGGTTGTTCGATCCGCCATGTCGCGCGCCTGCCGCATGTCGGCCAGCGTCGCTCGCACGGCCTGCAGTTCCTGCTCGGCGGAATCCCTTTCCGCTGCAACCTCCGCCAGGCGCGCTTCCAGTTGCGTGATTTGATCATTCAGCGCAGCGGCCGCGGATTTCTCGGCTTCGAGCGCCTGATGGCCTTCGCTCACTGCAAGTTGAGCATGTCCCAAGCGGGTCTGCAGGTCGTGGACGGCAGCCTGGGCTTCCGCCAGCAGGCGTTCGGCCTTGTCCCGCGCATCCCGTTCGGCGCGTGCAGCGGTTTCCGCTGCTTCCACACGGTTGGTTGGCGGCGCCGCAGCCTGCGGCGATTCGTCGCGGCGTGTCAGCCGGCCGTGCACGACGGGCACTTCGCCTTCGGCGACGAACCGGCGCTTGGGGCGATGCAGCAGAAGCCGATCGGGTGAAGAGGGTGGTGGCTGTGGAGCGCGCTGCTGGTCGCCGCCCAGGCCAAGGGCACGTCGCATCTTCGCCTCGTCATCGCCGAGGCGAAGGGTATCCGGTGGGGGTTGTTCGTCGGACAGAGGAGTCGTCCCTGAAATCGTTTCAAGAGCCTTGCTGACTGCGAATCGCTGCCGCGAAGGACACGCGAATCCGTAGCATGGTAGCATCCGTCAGGCCATCTGGCACGCCTGCCCGGTGGCAAATGCGTGAATGCTTGCGTGTTCTATTCTGGCCTACCCGGTGAGTGCAAGGTAGTATCAGTATACGCTGCCGTCCATACCCCTGGACAAATGAGCCTGTGTCAATGCAACGGAGTGTTGCCATGCCGCACGAAATCCTAACTCAGGACGTCGAATATTTGCGTGACGGTAACCGGGCGATGGCATTACGCCTGTGCAGGCCGGCATCCGGAGGGGTGTATCCGGCGGTCATCGACCTGCATGGAGGTGCCTGGACGGCCGGTGACTTCACCGAATGCAGTGCACGGGATGAGGCGATCGCCAGGGCGGGGTTCGTGGTCGCTGCGCCGAATTTCCGCCAGGCGGTGGACGGGTATCCAAGCTCCTTGCAGGACATCAATTATGCGATCCGCTGGCTGAAAGCACATGCGGGTGAGTATCGCGCCCGCGTGGACCGGGTCGGGATCATGGGATCGTCCAGCGGGGGACATCTGGCGATGCTGTCGGCGATGCGGCCCGGGGATTCCCGTTACGCGGCGATTGCGCCGCTACCTGGGATGGAGGCGGATGCCACGGTCCATGGTGTGGCGATGCTGTGGCCGGTGATCAACCCGCTGTCGCGTTATCGGAATGCGATACGCCAGCGCGACAGCGCCAATCCACCCCCCTGGACCAACAACATGAAAGAGCGTCACGACACTTACTGGAAGACGGAGGCCGCGATGGCCGAAGGCAATCCGATGCTGGCACTGGAGCGCGGTGAACCGGTGCTGACGCCTCCGGCGTTGTGGGTGCAGGGCAGGCCGGACCCGGTGCACGACTATCGCGATCCGGACGGTACTTTTGCCGGCAACGAGCCGGAGCGTTTCGTTGCGAACTATCGGAAGGCGGGCGGCAGCATCGAACTGGCGGAGATCGACCAGGAGCAACGCGCCACCGCGTGCGTGGAACCGGTGATCGATTTCCTGCGACACTGCTTGAGCTGAGGTGACAGCAGTGCCGTGGTTGGAGTTCAGGCCTGACCGTAAAGCTCCAGCGCGTTCTTCAGGAAGAACCGCTCGCGCTTTTCCTGGCTGATCTGCAGCGGCAGCGCCTGCGCCGGGTCGTCGTAGTCCCAGTGCGGATAATCGGTGGCGAATAGCAGCCGGTCCCAGCCGATCCAGCCGATCGCGTCCAGCACATGCTCCCGCGGTTGCGGCTCTTCCATCGGCTGCGTGCTGAGCCAGACCTGGTTGCGGATATATTCGGAGGGGGCGCGTTTCAGATGCGGCGTTTCCACCTTCAATCGGCGCCACAATTTGTCCAGCCGCCATGCCAGTGCCGGCACCCAGGCGAAGCCGGATTCGATCAGCACCAGCTTGAAATTCGGCAACCGCTCGAACACGCCTTCGATCACCATGCTGATCAGGAAGGACTGGCAGGACTGGGCGTGCCCGACCATGTCCTCGATATAGAACGAGGGCCAGCCGCTGCCGCTGACCGGAAAACCACCGAAGCCGAACGCGTGCACGCCGACCGGCAGGCCCGCCGCGGCGGCGGCTTCATAGATGCGCCAGTAACGTTTCTGCCCCGGCGGTTCCGAGGTGCGGCTTAGCATCAGCACCTGGGCGAAGCGGGGATCTCCGGCATAGCGTTCGATCTCGGCGACCGCGGCCTCGGTATCTTCGTAGGGAACGACGATGGAGCCTTTCAGCCGCGGCTCCGGAGACAGCCACTCGGCGATCAGCCACTCGTTCATGGCGTGGCATACGGCGGCGCCGAATTCGCGGTTCTGGAAACTCTGGCCGTTGTCGCCGGTGGCGTTGAGGATGCCGAGCTGGGTGTTGTTAGGGTCCAGCAGTTGCTCACGCAAGAAGGGCAGGCTGCTGCCGGGACGCCCGCCGCCGGGCGGCCACGCATCGCGGCGAGAGGCGTTGGGCTGGCCCTTCGGATAGGCGGGACCCTGCTGATAGGCCTGCCGCGGCCGCGATCCGAACAGCGCGTAGTGTTCCTGCCAGCGGGCCGGCAGATATGGAAACAGGTCCTTGTTGCCGTTGCGCTGCGGATGGATGTCGCAGTCGGCAGTGGCGAGCCTGGAGGCGTTTGCCGGCGCCGGATTCGGGCGGTCTGTCAGTTGCACGTTCATGGGGCGGCCTCCGTTTCGGGCGGGTCCGACGCGAGTAGAGCGGATATGGGCTGATTTGGGAAGCAACACAGGCCATGCCAGTTCGCCAGTTTGAGCCGGCTGGCGCCCGTGGTTAGCTGCCACGCCTTTTTTCAGGCCTTCAGAAAGTTCCGTCAATGTCCCACCATTTCGATACACCGACAGCCTTGGCGGACCCCGTATTAACGTTTGTGACTTCTACCTGTTCCGCGGGGCCCGCCGGGATGACCGTGTTGGCGTTGGTTTCCGGCGGGATGAGATCGGGACGCGCCATGATGGAGTTGAGACCTTGTTCACCCTGCTAGGTTCGCCGCTGGCGCCGC
This sequence comes from Acetobacteraceae bacterium, assembly GCA_036521275.1. Lineage (GTDB taxonomy): Bacteria > Pseudomonadota > Alphaproteobacteria > Acetobacterales > Acetobacteraceae > DATDIC01. The sequence goes on along the minus strand of DATDIC010000106.1, from coordinate 2,264 downwards.
TGACGCTCGCCAGCCTGGTGCTGCTGGCCATCGCGGTAGATGCGCGACACGATCGCCATCGGCCATTGTGGTTGCGACTTGGCGTCCGGATTGCCGTATTCGCCGTTCTGACATGGCTGATGCGGCTTGCCGTGGGCTCGCCGGTGGCGCCGCGGTTACCGGTTGACGTACCGGGGGAGCGGATCTGGGCGCAGCTCGTCGAAATCGGCTGGTGGATGGTTGGCGCGCGTGTCGCGGTCGGCATCGTGCGGTTCGTTGTCGTGGTCGAGAATCGGCCGCGCGAGACCCGGATCGTGTCCGACCTGCTGGCCGGCGCCATCTATATCGCGACCGCGCTCTCGGTCATCAATTTCGTCTTCGGGGTGCCGATCGCCGGCCTGGTGGCGACTTCGGGCGTGGTTGCGATCATCTTCGGCCTGGCTTTGCAGAGCACGTTGTCGGACGTGTTTTCGGGAATAGCGGTCGGACTGGAACACGCCTACAAGCCCGGCGATTTGCTGTGGGTGGAAGGCGGCATCGAAGGACAGGTGTTGCAGATCAACTGGCGCTCGACCCAGATCGCGACCCCGCACAACAGCGTTGCCATCGTTCCCAACAGCGTTATCGCCAAGTCGCGGCTGGAGAACCGCAGCGCACCGACGCCGACGCGCGGTATCACGGTGACGGTAAACACCCATCCATCCGTCGATCCGGGTCGCTGCGTCGCCGCGCTCGATGCTGCCGTGCAGGCGTGCCGGTTGCCATTGTCCCAGCCGCAACCGACGATCGATTGCGTCGGGCTGAAGGGCGATGGCGTTGCTTACGAAATCAGCTTCATCGTCCGCGCCAGCGACGAGATCGCAGCGGCACGCACCGAAATGCTCACGCAGATGCACCGTCATCTGCGTCATGCCGGCATCTCGCTCGGCGTCAGCGGCGTTGCAGTAGCGCCATCGGCGTCAGTGCCGACACTTGTGGAGCTGATGGCGGAATCGGAGCTGTTCGGGCCGCTCAGTGCGGACCAACGGGAGCTGCTGGCGGAGCATTTCGTCGCGATCTCTCTGGAACGTGGCGAGACGCTCATTCGCGAGGGAGAAATGCCCGATGCACTGTTCCTGCTTGCTGCGGGTACGGTGGAACTGACCCGCGGTGAAGGCACTGGACGGCGCGTGCTGTTGCGCGCGAGCCCTGGGGAAAGCGTCGGCATGATAAGTCTGATCACCGGTGTGGCGTGGGTTGCGACCGCCAGGGCGCTTACGCCGGTGGCGGCCTACAGATTGGATAAGGCGGGCTTTGCCACTGTACTGCGTTCCAGCCCCAGCCTGGCAAGCAGCCTGGAGGCGCAGGCCCAACGCGGGCTAGCCTGGTTGCGCTGCGAAGCCGCGGCGCACGAGGAAGACCAGATGGACAAGCCTGATCTGCTGCTTGCGCGGCTGCGGCAATTCCTCCGCCGGCTCAATGGTTAGCTTGTTGTCGCGGTCACATTTCGTCCGTAACGGGCTTGTGCCGCTTCCTCGCTCACCTTGCCATCGGCAACGTCGTGCTGAATGAACGCCGGGTTCCGCGCACTTGCCGGCCCGTGTCCACCACCGCCGGCGGTGGTGATGAGAATGCGGTCGCCGGGCCGCAGGCGGCTGACGATCTTCGACGGAACCACGATGTCAGGGGATGTGTCGGCGTGCTGGATGATCGCAGCGGCGAGGCCGCCGGGCAGGGCATCGGCGGTGCCGGCGGCTGCGCACATGTGGCGCTCTCCGCGGTAGGTGACGGTGGCTTCGCCTTCCAGCAGCTCGTACTCGTACACGCCGCCCAGGCCGCCACGGAACCGGCCTGGCCCGCCGGAATCAGGCGCCAGCGCGGCGCGGTGCACGCGGATGGGCGCCTCCATCATCAGCGCCTCGGCGGGCACGTTCAGGCAGTTGCTGGCGTCTGTCTCGATGACATCGACGCCGTCGCGGTCCGCTGCCGCGCCGCTGCCGGCCACCAGAAGCTGCGAGGTGACATAGCGGCGCCCGTCCGCGCGCCTGCCGCCGAAATGCATGATCACCGTCTCGCTGGCGGAATCCGCCGGCACGCGGTCCGGGGCTGCCTGCCGCAGCGCGCCCAGGATCACGCCGGTGATGCGCTTGATGGTGGAGGTGCGACAGCCTGTCGGCGCCGGCTCTTCGGGGTTCACCAGGCTTGCCGGCGGCAGGTCGAGCGCGATCGGGCGGAAACAGCCGCCGTTGTTGGGAATGCGCGCGCCGGGATCGGTGACCGCGCGCAGGGCGAAGCAGGCGGCGGCA
>DATDIC010000105.1:0-2177 GCA_036521275.1 Acetobacteraceae bacterium | reverse complement strand
CTGGGCCGCGTTGCGGGGCTGCTGCGCAGCAGCCCCGCAACGCGGTAAGTTTGCTTCGAACTCGGCAGGAGGCCGGTAGGCCAGCGCCGAGTGCAGCCGTTGGCGATTATATACCTCTTCGATGAAGGCGCCGATCGCATTTCTGGCTTGCTGTGCGTCACGATAGGTCTGGCCATCGACTTCCTCCTGCTTGAGCGTCTTCATGAAGCTCTCCGCCCGAGCGTTGTCGTAGGGATTGCCGACCCGGCTCATGCTTGCGGCAATGTCGTGCTGGTGAAGAAGTTCGGTGTAGTCACCGCAGGCGTATTGGATGCCGCGGTCGGAGTGGTGGATCAGGCTGCCGGGCGTCGGCCTTCGTGCCTCCAGTGCCATCGAGAGCGCGGCGGTCGCCAACCGCGCCTCCAGGTGCGTTTCCAAAGCCCAGCCGACCACGCGCCGGCTAAAGGCATCGAGCACGATGGCGAGATAGGCGAACTCTTCCTGCAGCCGGATGTAGGTGATGTCGGCCACCCAGAGCTGGTCGAGACCATCAGGCACCATGCCGCGGGCCAGGTTCGGGACCACCCGCCAGGTGTGGCGCGAGTCTGTCGTCACAGGCACGAACGGCTTTTGCCGCAGGCACAACAGATTGTCCTGCTGCATCAGGCGCAGAACACGTTTGCGGTTCACCGCAAGGCCTTCCCGCCGTAGCTGCGCGGAGATGCGGCGATAGCCGTAGTGCCGGTGTGCCAGCGCCAGCCGCTGGATCGCATCCCGCACACCGGTCTCTTCGGCACGCGGGGCGGAAGCCGCCCAGTGCCGGTAGTAGCCGGCCCGGCTGACGCCGGACAGCGCGCACATTCGCTCGATCGTCAGGTCGCCTTGCCGCGGGGGGATCGTCATCGCTTGGATGACCGCGTAGATCCCGTCACGCCAGGTCCGGCGTTCGGCCGGCGTGCTTCCTTGACCCGCTGCAAGGCTTGCCGAAAAAAATCGAGTTCGATCTGCTGCTGCCCGATCTTGCGCTCGAGTTCGACAATCCGCTCCGGCGCAGCGACGTCGCCGGCCGCCACTTCGCGCGCACGCTTCCTCACGCTCGCCGTAACAACGCCATCGCCCCTGGGCGGGCGACCCAGCGGCCGGAGCGCATCGGCTCCGCCCGCCCGGAACAGTTTGCGCCAGGAATAGAGATCCTTGCGAAGCACCGTGAGCTCTTGGGAAAGAGCCTTTATCTGCTCGCCCGCCAAAATCCGGCGGACCGCCTCAAGCTTGAACTCTCGGCTGAATTTACGAGGTGACTTGTTGGGCATCCGTCCTCCGTCAGAGAACTGTCCCTCTTTTCCCGTGTCTCACTTTTGGGGTCCACTCCATGCGGCCTTTCCCGGATTTCACTTCGTTCAATCCGGGCTACAACTCCCGCATCTCATTCTTTCGTCGCTCACGCCGGTCTGTGGGAACCTTTGCCGTCCATCCGGGTTTGCAGCAGGTGTCCAACTCCTTGAGGTCAACATCAACATGAAGAAGTTTGGTTACGTTCTGGCGGCGACGATCGCGCTCGCCGTTGCCGCGCCGTCGGTCGCCAGCGCAGGGTGGCACCATCATTGGCATCACCACTGGCATCATCATTGGCACCACCACTGGCGATAAGACGTAGCCCCCGGTTCGCCGGGGGTTTTCTTTTGAGGGGCGGAATCTTCCTGAATTCTGGGGTCCCGGACTCACCCCGGCCCCCCAATTCCATGCTATAATCGCCTCCGGAATCCGGAGACGGCCGCCATGTCGTGGTTTCTTCTTATCGTATGTTTAGCCTCTATCCCGCTCGCGTCCGAGATGGCGCGCGAACGCGGCCGGTCGCGACGGGTCTGGTTCTGGGTCGCATTTCTGACCGGACCGATGGCGCCGCTGGTGCTGCTTCTGCTTGGCGACCTCAGGCGGTCCATCCCGGCCGACTAGACGCCGTTTTCCGCTTTCGGGATTGCGAGCAATGACAAAAGCCCGGCTGCTGGTCCTTGTCGCCATGCTGTACGCGACGCCGGCCTTTGCCATCAGCAATGACGATTTACAGGCCGTGCTGGCGCAGCGTTTCAAGGACGACCGCACCGGCGCCTGCGTCGCGGCCGGCGTGATCGACAATGGCGCGATCGCAACCGCCTATTATTGCGCGGATCCGAAAGCGCAGCGGCCCTATGACGAGCATA
>DATDIC010000104.1:0-6686 GCA_036521275.1 Acetobacteraceae bacterium | reverse complement strand
AGAAGACCAACCGCTACACCTCTTGCGCCGATCGCGCTCGGGTGGAGCATGGCGGCGACGACCTGATCGGATTCGCGCACGCGCGCATCGACCATTGGGTGGGTCGGACGCGCGATGCAGCCCCTGGCGGCTACCCGCGCGCGGTGGCGTTGCTGCGCACGACCTATGACCTGATCGACCGGCTGAAGACCTGGGAGGAAGAGCGCGGCCTGGATGGTTCAACCGAGTTCGCGCGGATCTGCGCCGCCCTGGACGCGGGCCACGCCGCGCTGCCTGACGCCGCGCCGCGTGCGGGGACATTGACGTCCGGCTGCGCTACCCCGCGCCCCTCGGGTGAAGATGCGGCGCGGGCAGTGCTGCAGGCGCGCATCGCCACGTTGCGCGCAAGCAGTGAGGCGAGCGCCTCCGAAGCGGCGGGCTGGAGCGCCGAAGCGACGCGCTGGAGCAGGGAAGCGGCGCGGCTGGACGCAGAGCTGTCGGCGGCGATCCAGCGGCTGGAACGGACCGCGCAGGCCCTGGCAGCCAGCCAGCGGCGGATCGAGGTGATCGAGGCCAGCACCTGCTGGCGTGTCACGGCCGGGCCCCGGTGGCTCGCGGAGCAAGCCAGGCGGCTGGCGCGGCGGCGTTGAGTGGGTGGGGCGGTGGCGGGCATGGCGTAGCCGCACTGGTCGGAGTGAGAGGATTCGAACCTCCGGCCCCTGCGTCCCGAACACAGTGCTCTACCAGGCTGAGCTACACTCCGGCCAAGGCCGGCCATATACCTGCCCCCTCCGCCAGCCGCAAGCCGGCTGCGAACCGTGCAGGTCCCGCCGGTAGCGTGCCGTGTGCCGAACCGGTCGTCACGGGCAACGCCTTACGCTCCGTCACAACACCACTGTATCGGCGTTCATCGGCTCTTCGGCGTCGGCCGCCGCCGGCACCCTGCCGGCGGGCCGCAGGATCAGCACCAGCCCGCCATCCGGCATCGCCCGGGCGCGCAGCACGAGGCGCATGCCGTCGGGCCCCGTCTCGACAGTCATCCCGATCCCGGCCTCGGGCCGCAGCAACGCGATGCGGCGGGCGACTTCGGCCTCGATATCCTCCAGCGGCCCGAACCGCCCGGTCAGGGCCTGCTGGCGCAGCAGGTCTTCGAGCGGCATTCCTACCCGCAGCGCCTCCTGCGGCAGATTGCTCAAAATAGTGAAGCCTGGGTTCCATGCGGCCAGGCATTGCTCGCCATCGATCACCGCCACGCCTTCGGACACATCACCCAGGATCGCCTGCACCTGCGCCGCGCCGGCAGCCGCCCTTGCCCGCATGGGGGCAAGCTCGGTCTGCGCTACCTGCAGCAACGATTGCACTTGCACCAGAAGGCGCTCGCGGTGACGTATCCGGCGCCAGTGCCACAACTCCCACAGCAGCGCCGCGCCGATCGCCAGCACCAGCAGCGTGGCGATCGTGGCCAGCGAGCGGGCAGCGGCCGCCCAGGTTTCCGCCGGCTCCATCGCCTGGTCGCCCACCACGCCCACCAGCACCATCAGGTCACGGCCGGGGACATGCCGGAAGGCGAGGATGCGCTGCACACCGTCGATCGGTGTGAGGCCGCTCCATATCCCGCCGTCCGGGCGTGCCTGCATCGCCGCGTACATTGGCGTGTTGTCGACATACAGTCTGGGCTGATGGGCCGCAGCCCCGGCCACCGCCTGGACGCCGCCGCGGCGGGTGTCGATCAGCGCAGCCATGCTGCCGCGGCCCAGCCCGGCCGAGGCGAACACGGCGGTGAGCGCCGTGGACCGGTATGAGGCGCCGATCAACCAGCCGGCCGGCTTCGCGAGCGGCCGGACCAGGTACATCATGTAATGCCGGGCGACGCCGTCGGAGCCCAGTTCTCCGATCAGCATGTCACTGTCGGCACCGCGCGAGCCGTCAGGCCGGATCGCTTCCAGCGAGCCGTTGGCAAAAGTGGCATAGGCCGAACCGACGGCCTGTCCGACCGCCGCCGGTATGATATCCTGGACGATCAGGTACTTGTCGTTGGCAATGAACAGATCGTCCGACACCGCGGTCAGCGCCGGCATCAGCTTGCGCCACTTCGCCAGGTCGACGGTGGCAGGATCGTTGTTCCAGGCCGCTTGCAGGATGGTCAGCGACTGATCGATCATCAGCAGTTCGTGCTCGGCCTGGGCGGCCAGGGTGGTGGCCTGGGCTGTGATCGCCGCCTCTACCCGTCCCCTTATACCGTCCGCCTGTTCGCCGATGGCGCGCTCGGTGTTGATCCAGATCAGCAAGATCAGCGCGGCGCAAATGAGGGCGATCGCGGTGCTGGCCAGCGCCTCGCCGGGGCTGATGCGTCGCCGTCGCTGACCCTGCCGCAATTGCTGCGGGGTGCGCAGTACTGCCGTGCCTGTGCGATGCCTGCGTCGCCGGGGTCGGCCGGTGCCTGAAGCGCTCATCGGCGGTTGCGGCCCGGAAGCGCAACCGCTTTCCGGGTAACGGTCGGAGAGGTGCAGTACATGCTGGCGGAGGAAATCCTGCGTTTGGTCGCCGTTAGCGGCGCGGTAATCTACCGTCCCACCGGCACCCGACGCAATCAATTACCCCACCCCCCGGCGTGCGCCCTGGCTGCCGGGCGCGGCCGGGATCGCCGTTGCGTGTGGCGTGTCAGCCGCCTCCGGCGCTGCCAAGGCGGCGCGGAGCAACGCCGCATCCGGGCGGGCGATGCGCCCAGGCAAGGCGGTCGTATCCCGCATCGACGACCGGCCGCCCATCTTCGATTGGCGGGATGATGCCGGGTTGCGTCCACCGGTGGTATACCATATGCAGAATATCAAGGATCGAGACGCACCCGACCGGGAGGACAGGTTTGCCGGACGACGCCCCCTATCCGCGCTTGAAGGTCGCGCCGCTGGAAGTCAGCCTTGGACTGCGCAAGCAGGCCTGCGAGGCGATCAAGCGTGCGATCACCGAAATGGACCTCTACGGCCACGCCGGTGAGATCCGCCTGGACGAGCGGCAGCTTTCGCAGGACCTCGGCGTCTCCCGCACCCCGATCCGCGAGGCGCTGTCGGTGCTGGAGCAGGAAGGGTTCGTGCGCACGGTGCCGCGGCGCGGGGTGGTGGTGGTGCGCCGGACGAAGCGCGAGGTGGTCGAGATGATCGCGGTCTGGGCAGCGCTGGAGAGCATGGCGGCGCGGCTGGCGGCACCGCGCATCACCGCGGCGGAGGTGGCGGAATTGCGCGGCCTGGTGGACGCCTTCGACGACGACCCGTCGAGCCACATCAGCGAATACTCGCATGCCAACATGGAATTCCATAAGGCGATCATCCGCATGGGCGGCATCGGGCTGATGACCAGCCTGACCGAGAACCTGTTCGTTCATATGCGTGCGGTGCGCGCGGTGACGATGACGCAGGACAACCGCGCGCAGCGTTCGATCGTCGATCACCGCAACATCATCGCCGCGCTGGCTGCGCACGACGCGGACCGGGCGGAACGGTTGGTGCGGGACCACACGATGGGCCTGGCGGCGCATGTCGAGAAGTTCGGCGATTTTCTCGACGAAACCTCTCCCGCATCGCTTCGCTCCACGACCTCTCCCGCATAGCGGAAGAGGTTTCGTACCCTGAAGGAGGAACGCACATGTCCGCAGCATTAGAGCAAAATGTCAGCAAACCCGAAGCCGAACTGACGGACGGATTCCACCTGGTCATCGACGCGCTGAAGCTGAACGGCATCAAGACGATCTACGGCGTGCCGGGCATTCCGATCACCGATCTGGGCCGTTTGGCGCAGGCCGCCGGAATACGGGTGATCTCGTTCCGGCATGAGCAAAACGCCGGCAATGCGGCGGCGATCGCAGGGTTCCTGACGAAGTCGCCGGGCGTGTGCCTGACGGTCTCGGCGCCGGGGTTCCTGAACGGGTTGGTCGCGCTCGCCAATGCGACGACGAACTGCTTTCCGATGATCCTGATCAGCGGATCGTCCGAACGCGAGGTCGTCGATCTGCAGCAGGGCGACTACGAGGAGATGGATCAGCTCGCCGTTGCCAGGACGCTGTGCAAGGCGGCGTTCCGCGTGCTGCATGCAGCGGACATCGGCATCGGCGTCGCGCGCGCCATCCGCGCCGCGGTTTCGGGCCGGCCGGGCGGCGTGTATCTCGATCTGCCGGCGAAACTGTTCGGCCAGGTGATGGAGGTCGAGGCGGCAAGCCGCTCGCTGGTGAAGGTGATCGACCCGGCACCGGCGCAACTCCCGGCACCTTCGGCCGTCGAGCGTGCGCTCGACGTGCTGCGCAACGCCAAGCGGCCGTTGATCATCCTCGGCAAGGGCGCCGCGTATGCGCAGGCCGACGACGATATCCGTGCCCTGGTGGAGAAGAGCGGCATTCCCTACACTCCGATGAGCATGGCCAAGGGCCTGCTTCCCGACACGCATCCGCAATCCGCCGCTGCTGCGCGCTCGACCGTGCTGGCCGAGAGCGATGTCGTCATGATGATTGGCGCACGGCTCAACTGGTTGCTCAGTCACGGCAAGGGCAGGCAGTGGGGGCCGCCGGGTTCGAAGAAGTTCATCCACATCGACATCGAGCCGCGCGAGATGGACAGCAACGTCGAGATCGCCGCACCGCTGGTGGGCGATATCGGCTCCTGCGTGGCTGCGCTGCTGCGTGGCATGGGTGACGACTGGAAGCAGCCGCCGGCGGCGTGGACCGAGGCGATCCGGGAAAAGAAAGACTCCAACATCGCCCGGATGGCGACCAGGCTGGGGAAGAACTCGATCCCGATGGACTACCACTCCGCGCTGCGCGTGCTGCGCGACGTGATCAAGGAACGGCCGGACGCGATCCTGGTGAACGAGGGTGCGAACACGCTCGACCAGGCCCGCGGCGTGATCGACATGTATCAGCCGCGCAAGCGCCTCGATGTCGGCACCTGGGGCGTGATGGGCATCGGCATGGGCTTCGCCATCGCCGCGGCGATCGAGACCGGAAAGCCGGTGCTCGGCATTATCGGCGACAGCGCGTTCGGCTTTTCCGGCATGGAAGTGGAGACGGTCTGCCGTTACAACCTGCCGGTCTGCATCGTCGTGTTCAACAACGACGGCATCTATCGCGGCGACGGCGTCAATCCCAGCGGCGGCGCCGACCCGGCCACGACGGCGTTCGTCAAAGGCGCCCGCTACGACAAAATGATCGAGGGGTTCGGCGGCGTTGGCGTCAATGCGACCACGCCGGACGAGTTGAAGCGCGCCGTGGACGCGGCCATGGATTCCGGAAAGCCCACGCTCATCAACGCGGTGATCGATCCGGCGGCGGGCAGCGAGAGTGGCAACATCGGCAATCTCAATCCGAAAAGCGCGCTGACGAAGAAGGCAGGAGCATAAGATGTCAAAAGCACTCGACGGCGTTCGCATTCTGGATTTCACCCATGTGCAGTCCGGTCCGACCTGCACGCAGCTTCTTGCCTGGTTCGGTGCTGACGTGATCAAGGTGGAACGGCCGGGCACGGGCGACATCACGCGCGGGCAGTTGCAGGATATTCCGAAGGTGGACAGCCTGTATTTCACCATGCTGAACCACAACAAGCGCTCGATCACCATCGATGCGCGCAATCCCAAGGGCAAGGAGATCCTCGAAGGGTTGGTAAAGACCTGCGACGTGATGGTGGAGAATTTCGCCCCCGGCGCGCTGGACCGCATGGGCTTCACGTGGGAGCGCGTGCACGCGCTGAACCCGCGCATGATCCTGGCCTCGATCAAGGGTTTTGGCCCGGGACCCTACGAAGACTGCAAGGTGTACGAGAACGTGGCGCAATGCGCTGGGGGTGCTGCTTCCACCACCGGTTTCGACGACGGTCCGCCGCTGGTCACCGGCGCGCAGATCGGCGATTCGGGCACCGGGCTGCATCTGGCGCTCGGCATCGTCACCGCGCTGTATCAGCGTAACTCGACGGGCGAGGGGCAGAAGGTGCTGGTGGCGATGCAGGACGGCGTGCTGAACCTGTGCCGCGTCAAGCTGCGCGACCAGCAGCGCCTGGCACATGGGCCGCTGACCGAGTTTCCGCAGTATCCGCATGGCAAGTTCGGCGAAGCGGTGCCGCGTTCGGGCAATGCGTCGGGTGGCGGGCAGCCGGGATGGATCCTGAAATGCAAGGGCTGGGAGACTGATCCCAACGCCTATATCTACTTCATCGCCCAGGCGCCGGTGTGGGAGGCGATCTGCGATGTCATCGGCAAGCCGGAATGGAAGACCGATCCGGACTACGCAATGCCGCCGGCACGGTTGCCGCGGCTGAAACAGATTTTCGATACGATAGAGCAGTGGACTATGACGAAGACGAAGTTCGAGGCGATGGGAATTTTGAACGAGTTTGACATTCCCTGCGGACCGATCCTGTCGATGAAGGAAATCGCCGAGGAGCAATCGCTGCGTGCGACGGGAACGGTGGTGGAGGTAGATCATCCGACGCGCGGCACGTATCTGACCGTGGGCAATCCAATCAAGCTGTCGGACAGCATTTCCGAAGTGAAACGCTCGCCGCTGCTTGGGGAGCATACGGACGAGATTTTGCGCCAGGTGCTGCGTTGGGACGACGCGAAGATCGCCGACATTCGTGCGTCCGGCGCGGTCGGTGGCTAATACCAGCCGCCGAAACTCCTGACTCTCGAAAGGTTCGCCGCCCGTCCCAACCGTCATGGCCCGGGGGGGG
>DATDIC010000103.1:0-4394 GCA_036521275.1 Acetobacteraceae bacterium | reverse complement strand
GGATCCATGCCCCGCTTCAGGTTCAAATCGACCAGTTGCGCGACCGTCTCGGTATCGGTTTCGGTCGAGAATTCCTGACCTTCCGCCTCCAGCTCGGCGCGCAGCTCGGCATGGTTCTCGATAATGCCGTTATGCACGATCGAGACGCGGGCCGTGCCGTGCGGGTGGGCGTTACTCTCGGTTGGGGCGCCGTGGGTCGCCCAGCGCGTGTGACCTATTCCGGTTGTGCCCGGCAACGGCGAGCGATCCAGCACCGCCGCCAGGTTGCCCAGCTTCCCCTCGGCCCGGCGCCGGTCGATATGGCCGTTGATCAGCGTCGCCACGCCGCCACTGTCGTAGCCGCGATATTCCAGTCGCCGCAGTGCCTCGATCAGCAGAGGTGCCGCCGGCCGCGACCCGATCACGCCTATGATGCCGCACATGTGCTAACGCCTTTTTTGTTGCTGCCGGAAGCTGGCCGCCCGGCCCGGTTTCGACACCTGCCGTCCGCGTGCGATGGCGAGCGCGTCGGCTTCCACATCTTCGGTGATCACGCTGCCGGCGGCGGTGATTGCGCCGGCGCCGACCCGCACCGGGGCGACCAGCGCGGTATCGGAGCCAATGAAGGCGCCCGCTCCGATACTGGTCCGGTGCTTGGCGAACCCGTCGTAATTGCAGGTGATCGTGCCGGCGCCGATATTCGCCCCAGCGCCCACCTCGGCATCGCCGAGATAGGTCAGGTGATTGGCCTTCGCCCCGGCGCCCAGCTCGGTTGCCTTCAGCTCCACGAAATTGCCGACATGGGCGGCCGTTCCGACCACGGTTCCCGGCCGTATGCGCGCGAACGGCCCGATCAGGCAGTTCTCGCCCACCGTGCATCCTTCCAGGTGGCTGAATGCGCGGATCGCCGTTCGACGCGCAACCGTGACGCCGGGACCGAACACCACGTTCGGGCCGAGCGTGACGTCCTCGGCAAGGATCGTGTCGGCGCACAGGAACACGGACGCCGGATCGGTCATGGTGACCCCGGCCTCCATCGCGGCTTTGCGAAGACGTTGCTGCACCACCGCCTCGGCTGCCGCCAGCTCCGCGCGGGAGTTGATCCCGGCCAGCTCCTCGGCGGGCGCCTCGACAGCCGCCACCGGGACCTGCTCCAGCCGGGCCAGCGTCACGCAATCCGTCAGGTAATACTCGCGCTTAGCGTTGTCCGCCCGCACAGCCTGAAGCCAGCGGGTCATGTCGGAGGCGGCGGCGCACAGCACGCCGGCGTTGCAGAGGCCCTCCGCCCGTTCCGCCGGTGAACCATCGGCCCACTCCACAATGCGCTCCACATAACCGCCTTTCCCTATGACCCGCCCGGAACGAGCCGGGTCGGCTGGACGCATTGCCAACAACGCTAGTCCGGCATCGCCGGCAGAACGGCGATCGAGGAGGCGTCGCAGCGTTTCGGGCAGGATCAGCGGATTATCAGCGTACAACACCGCGACGTCGCCCGACCCAAACCACGGCGCTGCTTGCAGTGCGGCGTGCGCAGTCCCCAGCCGCTCGGTCTGCACGACACAACGGTGTGGCGCGGCTGCCTGCTCAACCGCCGGCATGTCGGGTCCGACGACGACCACGACGGACTCGAATGCTGCTTCGCAGGCGGCCAGCAGGTGCTGCAGCATCGGGCGCCCGGCAATTGGATGCAGTGCCTTCGGCAGTGACGATTTCATACGCGTGCCGAGGCCGGCGGCTAGGATCACGGCAGTTGCAGGCATCTCGGTTCCTTGTTCCATTGCCGATAGCGGCGCGGCATAGCCGATGTCAAAGGTCACTGTCATGCGACCGTTCAAATTACGTGTCGGAGATTAACGCGTGCCGAAATGCTTGCTGCTCGACCTTGACGGCACACTGGTCGACTCAGTGCCCGACCTTGCCGCCGCCCTGAACAGGCTGGTGGAGGCTCACGGGCTGGCCCCGTTCTCAGGCACCGAGACCGCTCGGATGGTGGGCGACGGCGTGGAGCGGCTGGTCCGACGTGCCTTCGCGGCTCGCGGGCAAACGCCGTCAGCCGAGGATATAGCCGCGTATGTAGCGGATTATGGCGCCAACTACGCCGTCGCGACGCGACTTTATCCGGACGTGGAAGTCACATTGCGGGCCATGCGGGCGGACGGGTGGCGGCTGGCGGTGTGCACCAACAAGCTTGAACGCCCGGCTCGCGCGTTACTGGAAGCGATGAAGATCGGCGACCTGTTTGCGGCGATCGGGGGCGGTGACAGTTTCCCGGTCCGCAAGCCGGATCCGGCCCATCTGCTGGCGACCCTGGAAAGAGCTGGGGGCGCAATCCAGTCCAGCGTAATGGCTGGCGACCATGCGAACGACGTCAAGAGCGCCGTCGGCGCGGGAATTCCGTGCATCTTCGCCGGCTGGGGCTACGGCACCCTGGACATGGCCCAGGGCGCGGTCGCTGTCGCCCGGAGTTTTGCCGATCTGCCCGGCCTCGCCTCTGCTCTGCTGCCAGCCGCGGAAGGCCGGAATGCTCAGTCCCCCTCGCTCCGTTGATGGGCTGGCCCGTAATCGGTCAGGTTCAGTGCGGTGTTGATCAGTGCCAGGTGCGAGAAGGCCTGTGGGAAATTCCCGAGCAGGCGCTGCGTGTCGGGATCATATTCCTCTGCGAGCAGGCCTACGTCGTTGGCAAGTGCCAGCAGCCGCTGAAACAGCGCCTTCGCGTCGTCGTAGCGTCCCTGCAGTACCAGGTTGTCGGCCAGCCAGAAGCTGCAGGCCAGGAACACGCCTTCTCCTGGTGGCAATCCATCCGCCGTCGTTTCCGTCTGGTAGCGCCGCACCAGCCCGGCATGCATCAGTTCACGCTCGATCGCAGTTACGGTGCCACGCATGCGCGTATCGGTTGCCGGCAGGAAGCCCACCAGCGGGATCATCAGCAGACTGGCATCGAGTGTCTCGCCGCCAAGGGTCTGCACGAAGCTGTTCTTGCCGGCATGGAATCCCTGCCGGCAAACGGTTTCATGCATCTGCTGGCGCAGCGCGCGCCACTGCTCCACCGGTGCATCCGCTATCTGGTGTTCTTCCGCCCCCTTGATCGCGCGGTCCATCGCGACCCAGGCCATCACCTTGGAAAAGGTGAACTGCTGGCTGCCGCCACGGACCTCCCAGATGCTTTCGTCCGGCTGATCCCAGAGCGTCGCCAGATGTTCGACAATCTCGCGCTGTAGCTCCCAAATTTCGGCGGGAGTGGCCAAGCCGCCGCGTTCGGACTGATAGAGGGCGTCTACCACCTCACCGAAGACGTCGATCTGCAACTGCGTGGCGGCGGCATTGCCGATCCGCACCGGCTTGGCGCCCTGATATCCGGCCAGCCAGGGGATCTCCCACTCCGGCAGCCGGCGCTCCCCGGCCAGGCCATACAGCGTCTGAAGCTGCGCCGGGCTGCCGGCCACGCTGCGGCGCAGCCACTCGCTCCACGCCCGGGCTTCTTCCCGGTAGCCCGCATGGATCAGTGCCAATAGGGCGAAAGTGGCGTCGCGGAGCCAGCAGAACCGGTAATCCCAGTTGCGCGACCCGCCAAGCTGCTCCGGCAGGGAGGTTGTCGGCGCGGCGACGATGCCACCCGTGGGGGCGAATGTCAGCGCCTTGAGCGTCAGCAGCGATCGCTGCACGGCCGGCTGCCACTCGCCCTCATACGTCCCGCGATGGCACCAGTCGGTCCAGAATGCCTCGGTGACGGTCAGCGCCCGATCCGGGTCGGGGACCGCGGGGGTGGGCAAATGCGACGGGCCATAGGCGAGAATAAAAAATTCTTCCTTCCCCGTCTCAATGGCGAACTCTGCGACGGTGGTGAAATCCCGTCCCTCCAGCGGGACCGTGCTGTGCAGCACGACCAGGGACGGCCCGGCAATCGCGCGCACCCCGAAGCCGGTGCGTAGACGCGTCACCCAGGGAATTACCGCCCCGTATTCGAAGCGCAGCGCCAGTTCGAAGCACATCGGCAGACGCCCGCGCAAACCACGCACGATGCGGACGACGGAAGAGCCGGAGCCGCCGATCGGCATGAAATCAATCAGCACAGCGGTTCCCTGATCGGTCTCGTAGGTGGTCTCCAGGATCAGGGTTCCGGGACGGTAACGTCGCGTGGTTCGCGCACTGGGGTCAGTCGGGGCGATGCGCCAGCGGCCGGCCCGCGGCGTGTCGAGCAGCGCCGCAAAGCAGGCGTCGCTGTCGAAGCGGGGCCAGCACAGCCAGTCGATCGAACCGTCCCGGCTGACCAACGCGGCGGTCGCGCAGTCGCCGATCAGGGCATAATCCTCAAGTCGCGGAGGGATATCCTGTGGCTTACCTACCACGCCCGTTCAGCTCGCGCGGCCGTAGCTGCGACCGCCGGCATTGTCGGGGCACCAACAGGTAGCTCCGGC
>DATDIC010000102.1:0-2262 GCA_036521275.1 Acetobacteraceae bacterium | reverse complement strand
GGCGGCTGGCAGCATCGGCCCACGAAGCAGCCGATGCCGCCGTCGCGATCGGGTTTCCTGTTGCACTGAAAATCCAGTCACCCGACATCCCGCACAAGACGGAGGCGGGCGGCGTCCGGCTCGGGCTAGCGGATCGCCGCGCCGTGACGGAGGCGTATGAGGCGATCATCGCCGCCTGCCGGCAGTACCGCCCGGAGGCCCGGATCGACGGCGTGCTGGTGGAGTGCATGGCACCTGCCGGGCCCGAGCTGGGGGTGGGGATGGTCAACGATGCGACGTTCGGGCCGATAATCATGGTGGGCTGGGGCGGGGTGATGGTGGAGCTGATGGGGGATGTCGTGCATCGCCCGGCCCCGGTTGATCGCGCGGAAGCGTCCCGCATGATCGAGAGCCTGCGTTCCGCGCCGCTGCTGCGTGGCTTCCGCGGTGGCCCGGCGGTGGATGCGGGGCCGTTGGCGGAGCTGGTGGCGCAGCTTTCTTCGGTGGCGCTGGGCGCGCGGGACAGGATTGCGGAGATCGAGCTCAATCCGGTGATCCTGCACGCCGATGGTTCCGGCCTGACGGTCGCGGACGCGCTGATCACGCTGACCGGGTGAACCGGGCGGACGCAGAGGTTGCCGATCGGTGTGCGGGGGGCTCAAGCCGTCGGCGAGGTTTGCCGCGCGTTGATATGCGCTATAGTGGTTGTGGAGGGCATAAGGACATGGCCGACGACGTCATCACAGAGATCCGGGCGCTGTATCGGCGGGCGTTCCGTGACTTCGGGTCGGAGGCGCTGTGGAATATGCGGCGCGTCGAGCAGCCGACCCGCGCCGATGCGCTGGCGATCACCGGGGCGCTCCGCATGCATGGCCGGACGGACGGGCGTCGGCTGGCCGAGCGGATCGAATGGATCTGCCGCGTCATCAACTGAGTTCCAGCAACTAAGTTCCAGCAACTAAATTCCAGTCTGGCGCAGGGCCGTCAGTCATCTAAGAAATGCCGTAGGATTAAGTCGTTGCGTGGTTCCGTTGCACGATCGCCGCAGGACCGGAGGCCCGCGTGGACCAATTGCTGGCGAGCATTGCGGCAAAAAAGGCTGAGCTGGATCGGCTGCGCGTGCGCTCGCCCGGCGGGCTCGCCAATTTCGAGCATACCCAGGACCTGGAACTTACCTACACATCGAACGCCATCGAAGGGAATACGCTCACTGCCGTAGAGACGACGCTGGTGGTCGAGAAGGGAATCACGATAGGCGGCAAGCCGCTGAAGGATCATCTAGAAGCGGTCGATCACTTCGAGGCGCTGCACTATGTGCGCGAACTGGCTCGACAGGCGGTGCAGTTCACGGAAATGGACGTGCGCAACCTGCACCGGCTGGTGATGTTGCGCTCTGCCCCCGGGATTGCCGGTCGCTATGCCGATCAAGGCCGTTACGTGCTGACTGCGCATGGACGTCATGGTTTTCCGTCGCCGGCCGAGGTGCCGTCTCTGATGGGGGATTTCGCACGCTGGCTAGCTGGCGCCACGGCGACGCCGGAGACCGCTTTCGCCGCGCATCGTCGGCTGGTGGATATTCACCCGTTCAATGATGGCAACGGGCGCACCGCGCGGCTGCTGATGAACCTGGTTCTCCTGCGCGGTGGCTACCCGCCGGTCGTGGTACGGCTGGAGGACCGTGCGGCCTACGTCGAGGCCTTGCAATCGGCGCAGGCGGGGCACGGCGCGGAGGCGTTCGACCGGCTATTTTACGAGAGACTGGACGCGACACTGGGGGAATATGTCAGTGCGGCGGGCCAGGCTGTTTCCGCATCGACGACTGCCAATCAGGGCTCATGCCGGCCGGCTTAGATCAGACCGTATTGAGCGTGACCGTCCCCGTCATTCCCGCGAAGGCGGGAATCCAGGCCAACTCCCGGAATTTGGGCCGTCGCATGGATGCCCGCCTTCGCGGGCATGACGGAGGTGGAGTGCATGACGGAGGTGGAGTGCATGACGGAGGTGGAGCGCAGGACGGAGGTCGAGCGCATGACGGAGGTGGCGTTCCAGCGGCTCCTACGCGTCCTCCCCGGCTGCAACCCACTCCGCGACCCGCGCCAGTTGCGCGTAATCCGAGAACCGCGGCGCCCGGCTGGGGTGCGGCTGCGACAGGTAGCAGCGCGCCGGGTCGTCGAACGTGTCGATCAGCGCGCCGAGCGCGTCGGTGGCGGCTTTCACGGCGGCAGCCAGTTGCAGCGGATCGCCGTGGAATGGGCGGACGATCTGCCCTGCCACGTAGCCGCC
>DATDIC010000101.1:0-3217 GCA_036521275.1 Acetobacteraceae bacterium | reverse complement strand
ATGAGAACTGGGCGGCGGTGATCGTCGACGATGGTTCCACGGACGACACTGCCGCACTCGTCGCCGGCTGCCGTGACCCGCGTCTTTGCCTGGTCCGTCAGGACAATGCCGGCGTCTCGGCGGCGCGCAACCGGGGCGTGGTGGAGCTTCCAGCAGGCGACGCGCTGCTGTTCCTGGATGCCGACGACTGGCTGGCGCCAGACGCGCTGGCCCGGCTTGTTCAGGCGCTGGATGCGAGTCCCACTGCCGTCGCCGCCGCCGGGCCATGTGCCTTCATGTCGGGAGACGCGGATTCCGGCGACCGCCCGCACCGCATCAAGCGCCCATCGGCCGGAGATTTGTTTCCAATCCTGCTGGAGCGGAATGTTTTTGCCAACGGCGGGCACCTCCTGATCCGCAGCACCGCGGCTGATCGCGCCGGTCGGTTTCGTACCGACCTGACGTTTGGGGAGGATTGGGAATACTGGACGCGGCTTGCCGCGCTGGGCACCATCGCGGCCGTCGGCGGGCGACCGGTGCTGTTCGTCCGCGAACGCCGGGACGGTGCCTATCTGCGACAGGCGCTCGACCCTGGATCGTTTCTTTGCTGTATTGCCGCCATTTTCGAAAATCCGACTATAATCCAACGATATGGGCGCGAGCGCGCGCAGCAGCTCCGATCCCGCGCGCTGGCAGAAACGATGTGGGTATTTGGCCGCGCACTTGTGCGGCAAGGCCACCATCGCTCGGGCCTGCATGCGCTGCGCGGCTCCGTGGCCCGCAAGCCATCGGTGAAGCGTCTCGGGCTACTGACGGTCGCGCATTTACGTGAGTTTTGCCGGCTGCCGCAAGCCTGAGGCGAGGCGCGCGGGGCGCCGTGGCTTCCCTCTTGCGCCCACGCGTCGCATGATGCGCGTCAATCTGACGTTCCGGGGGAACATCCAATGGCTGACGGCGGAAACCTCGATACCCGTACTGCGCGCATTTCGGCCGAGGAGGCCCTGGCAATGCATGCGTCAGGTCGGCCCGGCAAGCTGGAGACGCGGATCACCAAGCCGATCACGACCGCGCGCGACTTGTCGCTGGCTTATTCACCCGGCGTGGCAGTGCCGTGCCTGCATATCGCGCGAGATCCGACGCTGGCGTACGATTATACCACCAAGGGGAACATGGTCGCGGTAATTTCGAATGGCACCGCGGTGCTGGGCCTCGGCAATCTCGGCGCAGTCGCGTCCAAGCCGGTGATGGAGGGCAAAGTCGCGCTGTTCAAGCGGTTCGCCGATGTGGACGGGATCGACCTCGAGATCGGCACCGAGGACGTGGACGAGTTCGTCAATGCCGTGCGCTATCTCGGCCCCGGGTTCGGCGGCATCAACCTGGAAGACATCAAGGCGCCCGAGTGCTTCGTGATCGAGCAGCGGCTACGCGAGCTGATGGACATCCCGGTATTCCACGACGACCAGCACGGCACCGCGATTGTCGCCGCTGCCGGGCTGATCAACGCATGTCACCTGACGGGACGTGAGCTGCGGGACACGAAGCTGGTCGTGAACGGCGCGGGCGCGGCCGCCATCGCCTGTGTCGAGTTGCTCAAGGCGATGGGCATGCGGCCGGACCATGTCATGCTGTGCGACACCAAGGGCGTCGTTTTTCAGGGCCGGCGTGATGGCATGAACCAGTGGAAGTCGGCGCATGCCGTCGCCACGCGCGCACGCACGCTGGCAGAAGCGATCGAAGGCGCGGACGTGTTCTTCGGTCTCTCGGTAAAAGGAGCGCTGACCCAGGACATGGTGCGCTTGATGGCGGAGCAGCCGATCATTTTCGCCATGGCCAACCCGGACCCGGAGATCACGCCGGAAGACGCACGCGCTGCGCGACCGCATTCCATCATCGCCACTGGCCGCAGCGATTACCCGAACCAGGTGAACAACGTTCTCGGCTTTCCGTACATATTCCGTGGTGCACTGGATGTGCGCGCACGCACCATCAACGATGCGATGAAGATCGCAGCGGCGGAAGCGCTCGCCAAGCTGGCGCGGGAGGATGTACCGGACGAGGTGCATTCCGCTTCGGCCGGCCGACGGCTGACCTTCGGTCCGGAATACATCATCCCCAACGCATTTGATCCGCGCCTGATGTCGTGGGTACCGTCGGCGGTGGCGAAAGCGGCGATGGACAGCGGCGTCGCGCAGAAGCCCTGCGCCGATCTGCGGTTGTACGCACGTGCGCTGTCTGGACGGCTCGATCCCACAGCCGGCGCGCTGGACCGTATCATGGAAAGCGTGCGCAGCAACCCGAAGCGGGTGGTTTTTGCCGAGGGCGAGGAGGAGAAGGCGGTGCGCGCGGCCGTGGCGTTCCGCAACGCGGGGTACGGCACGCCGGTGCTGATCGGGCGTGAGGAGCGCGTGCGGACGACGATGGACAGCCTGGGTCTCGGACTGGTTGACGGGATCGAGATCCATAATGCGAGACTGTCCGGCGCCAACTCCAAATACGTGGAGTTCCTCTATGGCCGCCTGCAGCGGCGCGGCTATCTGCATCGCGACTGCCAGCGGATGGTGAACCAGGACCGCAACGTATTCGCTGCGGCGATGGTGGCGACCGACGACGCCGATGCAATGGTCACCGGCCTGACGCGGTCCACCCAGGTCTGCCTGGAGGATATCGCTCATGCCATCGACCCGGCACATGGTACCGCGTTCGGCCTGACGCTGTTGGTAGGCATGCGCGGGCGCACGCTGTTCATCGCCGACACGATGATCCAGTTCCGGCCCAACGCGGCACAGCTCGCTGACATCGCCATGGGTGCCGCGCAGGCGGCGCGGCATTTCGGGCATGAGCCCCGCGTCGCGCTGCTGTCGCACACCACATTCGGCGCGTCGATGCATGCGGCGGCGCAGGTGATGCGGGAGGCGATCGAACTGCTGGACGCGCGCAAGGTCGATTTCGAATATGACGGCGAAATGAGCCCGGACGTCGCACTGGCGCCGGAGCTGCGCGCCCTCTATCCGTTCTGCCGCCTGACCGGTCCGGCGAATGTGCTGATCATGCCCGGGCTGCACTCGGCGCACATCACGTCTCGCCTGGTGCCGCACATGGTCGGTGGAAGTACCATCGGTCCATTGCTGATCGGGCTGACGCACCCTGTACAGATCATGCAGATGGATGCAGGGGTGAGTCAGGTTGTGGATATGGCGTGCCTGGCGGCGTATCAGGCGGCGAGCTGACACTGGTACCG
>DATDIC010000100.1:0-4114 GCA_036521275.1 Acetobacteraceae bacterium | reverse complement strand
CCAGGAACTCGGTGTGACCGGGATACGCAAATCCCGCCTGGTACAAAGCCGCCTTGTTGATCGGGTTGGTCACCACGCCACCCGCCGTGCCGGCACTCGCCAGCCGCGTCGCCTGCTCGATCGAGCCGATCACCGCCGGCGCATTGGCGTCGTCCGGGTTTCCGGCAACGGCCGGCAATGCCAGCGGCACCGGCAGTACCGGCAGAGCGTCGGCGAACAAAACAGCCGCATCCTCGCATCGCTGCACCGCGCGAACCGGCACGTCCAGCCGCATTGCCGCCGCCAGCGACGACAACCGCCGGGGATCATCCAGCGCGACGAAACACGGCCCCACCGCGCGCAACGCCAGCCAAGCGCGTAACGTCAGCTCCCCGCCGATGCCGGCCGGGTCGCCCATGGTCAAGGCCAGTGGCTTCATCGTTCAGATATGCAAGGCGCGGCCGTCCGCCGCCAGCGCCGCTTCCTTCACCGCCTCGCTCAATGTCGGATGTGCGTGGCAGATGCGGCCCACATCCTCCGCCGACGCACCGAACTCCATCGCCGTCGCCAGCTCGGCGATCAGCGTGCCGGCGTCCGGACCGAGGATATGCGCACCAAGAATCCGATCACTCGCCTTGTCGGCCAGCACCTTCACGAACCCGTCGGTATCGCCCATCGCCCGCGCGCGCCCATTGGCGGTGAACGGAAACTTCCCGACCTTATATTCCACACCGGCGGCCTTCAGCTCTTCCTCGGTCTGGCCCACGGCGGCCACCTCCGGCCATGTGTAAACCACGCCCGGTATCACCTGGTAATTCACGTGCCCGGCCTGTCCGGCCAGCCGCTCGGCCAGCGCCACGCCTTCATCCTCGGCCTTGTGCGCCAGCATCGGCCCGGCAATCACGTCGCCGATCGCGTAGATGCCCGGCACATTGGTGGCATAATGCGCATCCGTCTTCACCCGCCCGCGCTCGTCGCGCGCCACGCCCACCGCATCCAGCCCCAGCCCGTCGGTGAACGCGCGCCGCCCCACCGCCACCAGCACCACGTCGGCGGCGATCTCCTCGGCCGTGCCGCCGCGCGCCGGCTCCAGCGTCAGCGTCACGCCGTCATTGCCTTTCCGCGCGGATGTAACCTTCGTGTTCAGCCGGAACTTCAGCCCCTGCTTGACAAGAATGCGCTCGAACGATTTCGCCACCTCGGCGTCCATCGTCGGCACGATGCGTTCCAGGAACTCGATCACCGTGACCTCGGCGCCCAGCCGCCGCCACACGCTGCCCAGCTCCAGCCCGATATAGCCGCCGCCGATCACTGCCAGCCGCCGCGGCACCGCATCCAGCTCCAGCCCCCCGGTGGAGGTGATGATCTGCCGCTCATCGACCTCGATGCCCGGCAGGTTCATGCTCTCGCTGCCGGTCGCCACGACGATATGTTTCACATCATACGAATTGCCGTTGACCTGCACCACCCCCGGCGCCGTGATGCGCGCCTCGCCCTTCAGCCAGGTCACCTTGTTCTTGCGGAACAGGAACTCCACGCCCTTCACGTTGGCGGTCACCACCTCCTGCTTGCGCGCCATCATGCGCGCAAGATCGAAGCTCACCCCCTCCGCCCGAATGCCGTGCGCCGCGAAATCATGCGTCACCGCCGCGTAGTTTTCCGACGATTGCAGCAGCGCCTTGGATGGGATGCAGCCGATGTTCAGGCACGTGCCGCCCAGCGTCGCCCGCTTCTCCGCGCACGCCACCTTCAGCCCGAGCTGCGCCGCCCGCAGCGCGCACACATAGCCGCCGGGACCGGAGCCGATGATCAGTACGTCGAAAGCTTCCGCGTCCATTCACTCCACCGTCGTGCGACAGACCGCCTCGATATTGTGCCCGTCCGGGTCGAGCACGAACGCACCATAATAGTTTGCGTCATATTGCGGCCGCAGCCCCGGCGCGCCGTTGTCGCGCGCGCCAGCCGCCAGCGCCGCCTGGTGGAACGCACGCACCTGGGCTCGCTCGCGCGCCGCGAACGCCACGTGCACCACCCCAGCCGGCGGCTGCCCATGGACACCAATCCAGAACCCGCCGCGGGCTCCTTCCTCATTGAAGCCGACCACCCCTTCCATCTCCTTGACGATGCGGATGCCCAGCGGCGCCAGCGCGGCCACATAGAACGCCTTGCTCTTCCGCAGGTCGCGCACGACAAGCCCGATATGATCGATGATCATTGCGATACCCCCTTACAGGTCCAGCAGCATCCGCCGCGGATCCTCGACCGCCTCCTTCAGGCGCACCAGGAACGACACCGCCTCCCGCCCATCGACGACGCGATGATCGTACGACAGCGCCAGATACATCATCGGCCGCACCTCCACCTTTCCGGCAATGGCCACCGGTCGTTCCTGAATTTTGTGCATGCCCAATATCCCCGACTGCGGCGGATTCAGGATCGGCGTTGACATCAACGAGCCGTACACCCCGCCATTGGTGATGCTGAACGTGCCGCCGGTCAGTTCCTCCAGCTTCAGCGCGCCGTCGCGCGCCCGCCGCCCGAAATCCGCCACCGCGCGTTCGATCTCGGCAAACCCCATGCGATCGACGTCGCGGATCACCGGCACCACCAGCCCGGCCGAGCCGCCCACCGCGATGCCCATGTGCACGAAGTTCTTGTAAACGATGTCGTCGCCGTCGATCTCCGCGTTCACCGCCGGGAACTCCTTCAGCGCGGCGACGCAGGCACGCACGAAGAACCCCATGAATCCCAAGCGCACGCCGTGCTTCTTCTCGAACGCTTCGCGATATGCGCTGCGCAGCGCCATCGCCGCCGACATGTCCACCTCGTTGAAGGTGGTCAGCATCGCCGCATTGTTCTGCGCTTCCTTCAGCCGCGCCGCGATGGTGCGGCGCAGCCGGGTCATGCGCACGCGCTGCTCGCGCTGGTCCGGCTCGCGCGGTGTCTTCGCGGCCGGCGCAGCAGGGACCGGTGCCGGGCGGTCCAGGAATGCCAGTACGTCCCCCTTGGTGATCCGCCCCTCCTTGCCGGTCCCGGCGCCGACATCGGCCGGCGCGAGATGCTGCTCCTCCATGATTTTCGCCGCCGACGGCATCGGCGGATGGGCCGCCACATCCGCCGGCGGCGTGGCGGGGCGGGCAACCGGCCCGGTGGGGCGCGGCGGCGGATTGACCCCAGGCGCCGGATTGGCGGCGGCCCGTATCTCGGGCGCCGGCGGGGTTGGTGAGGCAACCTGTGGCGCCGGCGGGGACTTCGGCGCTGCATGCGGCGCCGGCGCGGGCTTCGCAGCAGCCGACGGCTTCGGCGGAGCTGCCGGTTTGGCCGTGGCGGGGGCCGCCGCCCCAGCCTCCAGCACACCCAGCAGCGCACCAACCTCGACCTCGGCCCCCTGCTCGGCGCTGATGTTGCTCAGCACGCCCGCTTCCGGCGCGTTGACCTCCACCGTCACCTTGTCGGTTTCAAGTTCAACCAAGGGCTCGTCGGCGCTGACCTGGTCGCCCGCCTGTTTCAGCCAGCGTGCCACGGTAGCCGAGGTCACGCTTTCACCCAGGGTCGGTACCTTGATCTCGGTCGCCATCGCGCGCTCCCGCCGTGTAACGGTTCCCAGTTACGCCAAGCCGAGCGCGTCCGCCACCAGAGCGACCTGCTCCGCGGCATGGGTGCGTGACAGTCCGGTGGCCGGGCTGGCGGCTTCAGCGCGGCCAACATAGCGCGGACGCCTCGGCAGGCCGTCACTCCGCTTCAGCACCTTTTCGATCCGCCGGTCCACGAAGCTCCAGGCCCCCATGTTCTCCGGCTCTTCCTGGCACCAGATGATCTCGGCGTTGCGGTACGGCGTCAGCAGCCGCGCCAGCGTCTTTTCCGGGAACGGATAAAGCTGCTCCATCCGCAGGATCGCCACGTCGTTGATGTTGCGCTCCCGCCGTTCCGCCAGCAGATCGTAATACACCTTGCCGCTGCACAGCACGACGCGATGCACGTTCTCCGCCGGAGCGATCAGGTCGGTCTCCGGGATCATCAGCCGGAAATCGCTGCCGGTCGCCATCTCGTGCAGCGGCGACACCGCCAGCTTGTGCCGCAGCAGCGATTTCGGCGTGAACACCACCAGCGGCTTGCGGAAATTGCGCCGCAACTG
>DATDIC010000099.1:0-5734 GCA_036521275.1 Acetobacteraceae bacterium | reverse complement strand
GGTGCAGATCATCTGGCACTCTGGTCCTGGCGTGCTAAGCATTTGGCGCGCCGTGAGGTCGCATTCAAGTTGCCGGCGGGACTTTTCGGTCGCAACTGGCTAACGCTGGCGAATCAGTGCAACGGGAAGGAATTGCGAGCTGCGAGGGGGTAGCGGGTCCACCCGCGTGGACGCGGGCCGCGAAGCCCGAACAAAAGGAAAGAAAGACTCGGACGTGCCGGTTGAGGAGAGAGACTTCGGCGGAAATGAAAAAGGCCGGCAGACGTGCCGGCCTCCTGGCGTCGGCAATTCAACCTCTCTACGCAACTCTCTCGCCGGACCAGCAGCGGACGGCCGATGCGATGTTCCGCGGTGTTGGTATGCCCCCTTAGCGAAGTGGCCATCCGGTATCCCCTTGAGGAAGGTACCGCCGACGTGCTCGGCAGAGGCGGTGCCGCAGCTGTTGATGGAGACCGACGTCGAGGGGCTGGTCGGTGCGCGCAGTGGCGAGCGGGCGACCTGGCGCAACGGCCATTTGTGCCCCGGGTGCTCGACACGCGGTTGGGATCGCTCCAGCTGCGCATTCCGAAGCTGCGGCAGGGGAGCTACTTCCCGCCGGTCCTCGAGGCCCGGAAGGTTTCGGAGAATGCACCGACTGGGCGACACGCTGGCGCTGGTGTTCGGTGGGACTGCAACTACGGTTGGACCAACTTAGCGGTAACCGAGCGCCGTTCGGGCTCTGGCTGGGATTCAAGCTGGCACTCGGGCCGTTGCTGATCGCGCTGGTGTACTTCGGCGCACTATCTTGGGACGGCGAGACGTCGCGGGCTATGATCTTGCGGCAATGGGCCCACAGACCGGCGGGGGGCTGATAACGCTGATGCTTGGGATCGGGATCGCGCTATCGTTCCTGACACTGCCGCTGTGGTATCTGGGGTTGGCGCTGGTCTAGCGAACGGCGCAGCGGCGCGGGCCGGTCTGCCGTCCGTTACACGACATTCCCGCGGCTTCTATCTCGTCAATTCGCGGCCACGATCCACGATCTGCGCCACCGCACCCAGGACTAATGACCTGATGGCAACGCGTCTCCCTCGCCCCCCATCGTGAAAGGTGGTACGCGTTTGTCTGCCTGGTCGTTCGACCAATGACCAAATGGGTTATCGCGGGTGCGGCGGTGGGGGTGCCATGATCATACTTCGCGTTGAGCCAAACCTGTTCTCCGCCTTGCGCACCGGCTTTGAGGCGGCGGTCTGCAATGACGACGCGCCGATCAGACCACAATTGCTCAGTCGGCTCCGGCCGGCGCTGGCCGACGCAGCTGCCACGGCACCGCGCGGCAGACCGATCCTGGTAAGGCTAGAATCGATCGCCGAGCTGTACGCACTGGGGGACTGCTTCGCGGTCGGCGGCGAAGGCCATCCCCGCGTGACTGACGCACAGTGGGACGCGATCAACGCGCTGATTGATCAGACGGCTAGAACGGCAGGTCCGTGATGCAGCCCGCCGGCGGCCGCGATCGGTGGTTTGCCGAAATTCCGCCTCGAGATGGCGAGGCACGAGGAGCGCGCGTCGCGCAGTCTTCGGCCACGCCGCGCATGCAGGATGCCCTGACGGCGCTCAAGCCGCTGAACGGCCGGATCGCGCCCATGTCGGTAGTTCAGGCAGCATCGCCGTCACTCGAATGCAGATGATGTGGATGGCTCCCGCTCACGGCATCTGAGTGCCAGGGTGTGGAAGGTATTGAAACGTCCCACAAGCGAAGGAGCCACCCATCATGGAAGTTAGCACCATTGGCCTGGATCTGGCGAAGAACGTTCTTCAGATCCATGGAGTGGACGCGTCGGGCAGGATCGTCATCCGCAGGGCGATCCGGCGCTCTCAGGTTCTGCCGTTTTTTGCGAAGCTGCCACCGTGCCTTGTGGGCATTGAAGCCTGTGGCACGTCGCATCACTGGGCCCGTGAGCTTTTGTCTCTGGGACATGATGTACGTCTGATGCCGCCAGCCTACGTCAAGCCGTATGTCAAACGGAGCAAGACGGATGCGGCTGATGCGGCAGCAATCTGCGAGGCGGTGACACGTCCGACGATGCGGTTTGTGCCGGTTAAGTCACGCGAGCAGCAGGCGATATTGTCCCTGCACCGCACGCGTGCCCTTCTGGTGAAGCAGCGAACTCAACTGGTGAACATGATGCGGGGACAGCTCGCAGAATTCGGCATCAACATTCCGCAAGGTCTCGAACGGGCTCTGATGCTGGCGCGACAGATCGTTGAAGGCAAAGAAGTGCCCGACCTGCCCGGTCATGCCGTGAAGATGCTTGCGATCCTGTCCCGGCAGAGCCTCGCCGCCGATGAGCAGATACGAGAGATCAATCGAGATCTCCTGGTTCTGCAAAAGAGCGACGAGATGGCTCGTCGCCTGGCGACCATTCCGGGAGTTGGTCCGATCGGAGCAACCGCCTTTGCCGCTGCCGTGACAGATCCCGGACAGTTCAGGTCCGGCCGCCAATTCGCCGCGTGGCTCGGCCTGACACCGCTGCAGAACTCGAGCGGTGGGAAAGAACGTCTCGGCCGGATCAGCAAGATGGGCGACAAATACCTGCGCCGTCTGCTGGTAATCGGAGCAACCGCGCTGGTTCGGCAGTTCCGGAACAGGCCCGACAAGGCCACGCCGCATTTTGCGTCGCTGCTGGCGAGAAAGCCGGTGCGGGTCGCGACCGTCGCCATGGCCAACAAGATGGCGCGGATCGTCTGGGCGCTGATGACGCGCGGAGAAACATATCGCGCAGCACATATCCCGATACTGGCTGCGTAGGGGATAACAGGTTCAGCCGGGCCACACTGGCTGCATGAGGTTGCGGGAGTGACGCGATGTGATGGCGAGACCGGTCAGGCCGGGATGCCCAGCTGTGACGGTAGCTGCTCGGATGCTCGCTGCGGGTGGAAAGCTGCCGTTCCCGATCCGCGGAGCCAGTGACGCATCTGCGCCAACAAGTGGCCGATTGGCTGGCACCGGCGAGCGCCGGTGTTCGGGATGGGATCCAGCCGAGATTGTTCGGTCTCTCGCGTAAGGTGGTCCGGCGGGTAAATCTCCCTTCGGAGCATAGACGTGATAACTCAATAAACTCCTCACGAGTACTTGCATTTGATCGAATTATCTACCACTTAGCATTAATATGACGAAAATCATTATAACTTCACAATGCGTATGTGAATGGAGTTACCGCCATGACTCTTTTCAACTGGACGATATCCCCATCACGTCCCCGTTGGGATGGCAGCCGAATACTCTTCGATATCACCGACGGAAACGAACAGGTCCCGTGCGCGATCTCCCGGGCAGCCCTAGAACAGATCAGCGAAAGGCGCTGCTTCAAGACGGCAGACCTGTTGGGGTGCTTCGCAAACGCACGTGGACGCATCGAGACGCTCGCCTTGGAGAAGCTGAGGGCAGGGCCCGAAGGTATCTCAGGCCGGTTAAGTCTGTGGGCGGACGACGTGGACTTTGTACCACCTTGCGGGTCTCCCGTGGCAGCTTAACAAGAGGTCACCCAGCATCAGAGCGCCTGAGGGGCGAGCGGCTTTAGTTGGCTGTCCAGTTCCAAGAGTGAGGGTCGCAACCTCCGGACCGATAACCGACCCGCTCTGCTTGAAGAAACAGGCGGAAGCTTTGGGTCAAACTCGACACGGACGGCAGGACGGCCAAAAAAAGACAGATGCGGGCAAGACGAGGTGAAGCCGAGTGCATTCCCGACACCGCCAAGGCCAAGCCAGTCGAATGCGAGGTGGCAGCCGTCGGTCCCGACGCGCGCAACAGATGGTACGAAGGTATCGAGATGAGTGGGACACCCAACGCGATTTCTTCCCTTGATGGGAACTTTATACGCTTCGAGATCCGCGACGGCATCCGCCGGATCAGTTGCGCCGTTTCAGACGAGGCATTGGAGGCCGTGTCAGGCCTGCCCGCGCCATCGACGGTGATGCTGCGACGAAGATCCTTCGACCGGTTCCGCACCCTGATCAACGTGGCCGCGAAGCTGAAATTGAGGACGCTGCCATCGGGGTCCATCGGCTTGATTGTCCTGACTCGTGAAGACCTGCGACGCGTGCCGCCGGAGACCGGGGTGCCGTCGTTCGGTAGCTCCGCTAGAGGTCCGACTCGGACTGCTGCCTCTCTCGTAAACCGATGAAGGACCGGTGACCACGTAGCTGTGCAAAAAGGCAGTGGGCACGGTCAGTTCCGCAATTGTGCGATCTTCGGCTACGCCGACGTCATCGGCTGATCCAGGACTTCCTTGGCCATGCCTCGATCGCCAACACGGTGCGCTACCCACATAGCATACAGATGGAGAGATCAACCCAGCCCACGGGCAACGCCACCCCGGCCGACTTCAATCGGAATGGGTGGCCGACGTCAGGCCGCGTGGCTCTCCACCCCAGCGAACATGTGGTTCGTGTTCTCTCTAAGCCCGGTAACGAACACCATGATCCCGTGCGCCAGAATGAACAGCATGAACCAGCAGAACGAGATGAAGTGGATGGAGCGGGCCGCCTGCCGGTTCAGTACGGTCCCGAGCAAGCCAAGCCTATTGGAGATGGCCGGGCTTTGCATGAGACCGGTCACAATCGAAACCGGCGCGGCGACAAACACCGTGATGAAATAGCTGAGTTGCTGCAGGCCGTTGTAGCGGGTCCAGCTTTCGTCGACCGGAAAGTTCAGCGACGCATACTGAAGAGCGGTCGAGAGCGCGGCGGGGAATACACCCCACGTCACGGGGACTAAACGAAGCCATTGACCGGTTGTAAAAATCAGCAGGTAAAACGCGATGCCGTTGAGCGTCCACAGCAGCGCGATCGAGAAATGCCACCAACGGGCAAGCCCTATCGAATGACGAACGCCGGGGATGCCCAGCCAACCCGGCAGGGTCACCGAATCGTCCTGCGATGTCCAAATCCGGCCCTCAGGAACCGGATACTGGAAACGAAACCACTCCGTGCCGGGCGTGCAGTCACGGGTCCAATAGAGCCGCGGGTGATCCGCCAAGATCTGGATTCCAGCGCGGATGATGAACATCAGGCTTTTCCTTTAAGTGCACCCAACCAAGTTTTTCAGGACCGCCATAGCAGCATTCGAGCTTCCGAAAATATGCGTCTTTCAACCTAATGCTGCGCACGAGCCCAAGCAGCACCGCGCCTCCCAATACACTCGCAATGAGCGGCAGACCTGAATCCCGGCGCCTACGCCGCATTCTTCACGGCCCCACGGCTCTATCATCGTGCTGCATTAGCAGCCGAGAATGCGCATTTCACTATAATGCCATTCCTGGGTGGCGGTTCCGTGAGGGCTTGCCAAGGCCGGTGGACCTCTCGGAGCTCTTCGACAGGGGCAACCTGTTGATCGAACAGGATGCCGGCGATGGCAGCGGTGATTGAGGAGAGATTACGGAGGATGTCATGATGCCGGACATCATGAAGCTTCCTCTCGGCGTCCGCACAACCGAAAGGCGTACGCTCACCGCTTTGATTGCTACATCGTCCAGGCGGCGTTTCGATTGCAGGGTAGGTGGGGGCGCACCGCCAGGCGAAGTGGGCAGCAGGACTGACGCCACCTCTCGTCGCCACGCTCCCAAAGTGGACGCCGGCAGGCTGTATGCGTCGGCGAGGTCGATATTGCCGTCAACAATTCTCCGTCGACTGTGCAGGCTAGTTGCTCCCTGTCGATACTTTTGGCCACCGTGACCACAAGGCCTTTTTCCTG
>DATDIC010000098.1:0-4674 GCA_036521275.1 Acetobacteraceae bacterium | reverse complement strand
CGGCCAGTCTCCGGATGCGTGCGCACCAGCGGATGCACTGACGTCGTCTGCACATCGCCGGGATCTTTCACCTTCATGCCGGTCGGACCGGCGTAAGCCTCCTTGCGAGAGGAACCGTATTTCTTGTGCCGGTCACCGTAGCACACGGTGCGCAGCGTCTCGCATATGCGCTGCATGCCAGGCGACAGCGTCTCGTACGCAAGGTATTGGTTGGTGAACATCGTATCGCCACCCGCGGACGGCACCTGCTTCGCGTACAGAATGGTGCCCATTGCCGGACGCGGGGAGAACATCTGGTCGGTATGCCAGGAGCCGCCAAAATTCCGCTTGTCCGTTGGCCGCTTGACGATTTCCAGTATCTCCGGATGGTCCGGCATACCCTCCATGAACGGGTGCAGGTGGATGTCTCCCCACCGCCGTGCGAACGCCAACTGCCGTTCGGGCGACAGCGACTGGTTGCGAAAGAAAATGACCAGGTGGTCCAGCAGAGCGCCGCGTATTTCCGCCAGCATCTCGTCCGGCAGGTCGCGTGACAGGTCCGCCCCATCGATCTCCGCCCCGAGCGACCCGGCAATACGATGCGCCGAAATGTAACGGTGCTGGCTGTTGTGCAGCATCTGGTTCATGGGATCGCACTCCCTCGATCTTCCCAAAGCTTGCTCCTGTTCGCTCGGGCGAGCAATCTTCCGGCGCCAGATAAGGACCAATGCCATGCCCCCGATCCATGCGAAGCTGACGCACATGGGCATCCATGTCCGTGAGCTCGATCGGATGGTGCGCTTCTACACAGAAGTGCTGGGGCTGATGTTGGCCGATCGTGGCCCGGGACGCTCGCCGGGCAGCGAACTGGTGTTCATGACGGCCGATCCGCGCTGCCACCACCAGGTGGTGCTGGTGACCGGGCGCCCGGATACGGCGGGCTTCAACCCGATCAACCAGGTCTCGTTCACGGTTGGCGCGCTGTCGGAGTTGCGCGAAGTGCGCGATCGTGCCCTGGCTCGCGGGGCGAGCGACATGCGCTGCGTGAGCCACGGCAATGCCTGGTCGATCTATTTCCGTGACCCGGAGGGCAATACGCTGGAGGCCTACCTCGACACGCCATTCCACGTGCCGCAGCCGTACGGGAAGCCGCTCGACTTGGACAAGCCGGACGAAACCATCTTGCAAGACACGGAGGCCGATTGCCGCAGCGATTCCGGTTTCATGCCGCGCGAGGATTACATGCGGCAGGTCGCGGCACGGCTGGGCTGACCCCGCAGACCCAAATGAGGCGCTCGTCTAGGGCCGGATGATCGTCCCCGGCCCCCCCTCGGTGAACAGCTCCAGCAGACAGGCGTGCGGCACCCGTCCGTCCAGGATCACCGCGCCCTTGGCGCCCTGCCTCACAGCATCGACGCAGGTCTCCACCTTCGGGATCATGCCGCCGGTAATCATTTCCCGCTCGATACCGCGCTGCACCTCGGCAATCGTCATTTCCGGGATCAACTGCTTGCTTTCGTCCAGCACGCCCGGCACGTCGGTCAGCAGCAGAAACCGCGTTGCTCCAAGTGCGCCAGCTATGGCGCCTGCCACCGTGTCGGCGTTGATGTTATAGGTCTGACCATCTTCTCCCGCCGCCACCGGCGCAACGACCGGGATCAGGCCGGCGCCGGTCAGTGCGTGGATCACCCGCACATCCACCTGCTCCGGCTCGCCGACAAAGCCCAGGTCCAGCACTTTCTCGATATTGCTGCCCGGGTCGCGCTTGGTACGCCTGAGCTTGCGTGCGCGGATCAGCCCGCCATCCTTGCCACAGATACCAACTGCCAGTGCACCCGCCCGGTTGATCAGTCCGGCGACATATTTGTTGACGGTACCGGCGAGCACCATTTCTACCACTTCGACCATGGCGGTATCGGTCACCCGCAGCCCGTCAACGAAGGTTGACCGGATGCCCAGCCGCTTCAGCATCGCATTGATCTGCGGCCCGCCGCCGTGCACGACCACAGGGTTGATGCCGACCTGTTTCAGGATGGCGATGTCGGCGCCGAACTGCAGAGCCAGCTCCTCCTCGCCCATCGCGTGGCCGCCGTATTTTACCACCACCGTAGCGCCGGCGTAACGACGCAGATATGGCAACGCAAGCGCGAGGGTGCGCGCCTGTTCGGCGGCGATCGTGTGGTCCGTGGAAGCGCCGGTCATGCTGGATCCTTTGGTGCGGCGGGGCGGGTGGTACGGTGGGGCTTCCGCAGGGTCAAGCAGTGTGTGGCCGACCGCCTGAGCCATGCTAGCTTGGCCCAGGAGAGGAGAGCGGCCATGAACGATCAGCCCACCACCGCCCCGGCTATGTCAGTGACGATATCACGTGCCAGCGACCCGCAACTGGTGGAAGGCCGCCGGGCCTTCTTCACCTATCGCGATCTTGGCGTGACCGACGGCACCGGCGGGCGGATGCGCGCCCAGATCACCGCGGCCACTGCGGGCATGTCGCGGCCCACCGGATGGCATCGCCACATCTGCGACATGCAGTTCGTATTCGTGCTGGACGGATGGCTGGAGCTGGAATTCGCCGGCCGCGACACGGTGCGGCTGGAGAAGGGTGATTCCGTCATGATCCCGGGCGGCACGGCACATAACGAGTTAGGCACGTCAGACAGCTTTGAACTTCTGGAAGTGTCGGTGCCGGCAAGGATGGGCACCGAAC
This sequence comes from Acetobacteraceae bacterium, assembly GCA_036521275.1. Taxonomy (GTDB): domain Bacteria; phylum Pseudomonadota; class Alphaproteobacteria; order Acetobacterales; family Acetobacteraceae; genus DATDIC01. The sequence continues at coordinate 1,991 of DATDIC010000098.1, read as the reverse complement.
CGTGCGATCCACCCGCAGTGTAAGCGTCCGCGCGCGTTGGTATGCGGGCCGCATCACCTGAGTTTGTACCGGAAACCCGCCCATGCCAGCCAATCTGTCTGATCCGCCTAGCCGTGCCCCTCTTGCCAGTGTTGCCGTCGTCGGCAACGGCATTATGGGGCACGGCATCGCCCAGGTGTTCGCGGTCGCCGGTACGCACGTACAACTGATCGGGCGATCAGAACCGAGCCTCGCCAACGCTCGCAGCCGCATTCGTGCGAGCCTGGATGATTTCATCCGCCATGACCTGCTCACCGCCAGTCACGCCGACGCTGCTCTTTCGCGCATCACCACCAGCATCTCTCTCGATGCTGCTGCCCAGGCGGAGCTTGTCATCGAAGCGGTAACGGAAGACCTGCCGCTCAAGCGCGAGATTTTTGGCAGGCTCGATAGGTTGTGCCTTCCAACTGCCGTGCTCGCTTCTTCTTCCGGGCAGCCGGCGAGTGCACTGATCGAGCAGGTCACCCACAGGCATCGCGTCATCGCGACGCATTTCTGGTATCCGCCGCAATTGCTGCCTCTGGTGGAGGTCTGCGGTGGGCCGCTCTGCAATCCCGATGTCGTCGCCTGGACCTGCGCCGCGATACGCCAGGCGGGCAAGCAACCGGTGGTGATCGACCGCGAACTGCCAGGCTTCATTGGCAACCGGCTGCAATTCGCGATGCTGCGGGAAGCCTGGGCGCTGTGGGCCAGCGGCGCCGCCTCCGCCGAGGCGATCGACACAGTCGTGCGCAATACAATCGGCCGCCGGCTCGGGGTCACCGGACCGCTCGAATCGGCCGATCTCGGCGGTATTGAAACCATGTATCACTTTGCCCGGTCGTTGCAGCCCGACCTGGACTGCTCGCCCGACCCGCCGCCGGAAGTCGCCGGCCTGTTGAGCAAGGGAGTGGCTGCCGGCACCAGCCGGCGTGGAGTTCACGATTGGTCCCGCCGCGACGATCAGGCGGTTCTCCGCGCCCGCACCGAGGAGCTGTTCCGCTGGCTGGCGCTTGACCGGGAGCGCACCCAATAAGCCCCGACCTTCGGCGCTCGTTCTGGACACCGTGCTGTCCGCAAGCGACCATCCCGGCATGACCACTACGCATATTGTCGTCGGCGCCGGACAGGCTGGCGGCTGGGCTGCCATTTCGATGCGGCGGGCCGGCTTTACCGGGCGCATTCTGCTGATCGGCGATGAGCCGTGGCGTCCTTACGAGCGCCCGCCCCTATCCAAGGCGATGCTTGCCGCCGATCCCGAGCCGCCGGTCCTCTTTTTTCACGACGAGACGCTCTACGGCGAACTGAACATCGAGCTGATGCTCGGAACGCCGGTGGAGGAGATAGATCCATCGGCTCACAACGTCCGTCTGCGGGGCGGCAGTTTGCTCGCCTATGACCGGTTGCTGCTCGCTACCGGTGGGCGGGCGCGGGCTTTGGCGGTCCCCGGCGGCAGGCAGGTGCATCTCCTTCGCACCCTGGAGGAGTCCCGGGCGATCCGTTCGCGCCTCGCATCGGCCAGGCATGTGGTGTGCATCGGCGCTGGGGTGATCGGGCTGGAGATCGCCTCCTCGGCCCGCACGCGCGGCTGCGCCGTCACGGTGCTGGAGGCCGCACCCTCGGCGATGGGCCGGTGCGTGTCGCCGGAGGGGGCGCGTTTCGTGGAAGGCCTGCACCGCGCGGCGGGCGTGGAACTTCGCTTCGGCGTGACGATCGAAGCAATCGAGGCCGCTCCCCACGGGGGCGCGCGCATCATCTGCCGCGATGCGACGCTGGAGGCGGATCTTGTGGTTGCCGGCGTCGGCATGGAGCGGAACCTGGAGCTGGCACGCGACGCGGGCCTGGCGATCGACGGCGGCATCGCGGTGGATGAGCTTGGCCGCACCAGCGCGGCGGAGATATTCGCGGCAGGCGACGTGGCGGCGTTCCTGCACCCGCAGTACGGGCGTCGGCTTCGGCTGGAATCGTGGCGG
>DATDIC010000097.1:0-3416 GCA_036521275.1 Acetobacteraceae bacterium | reverse complement strand
CGGCTTCAGCCTCGATTACACGCTCGCTCGCCTGTCCGGAGTGCCGCCGGCGGAGCCCATTCCAGACGCTCCCGCCGCGGATTTCCTGCCTATGCTGTCGCATGGACGGGTACTGGAAACCCTGCGCTATTGCGTGGATCCTGGACGCCGTGCCGAGTTCCTGGAGAGAATGTCCCAGGTACGCCTGGTGCGCGGGCGCGCCGGCGCGCGTCTATGGCAGCTTTATGAGGATGTGGCGCATCCGGAGGGATGGCTCGAAATCTGGTCCATGGAGAGTTGGACCGACCATCTGCGCGAAGCCATCCGCCTTTCGCCGGACGACCGGGCGGTGCTCGCGCGCGCAGCGGCATTCCAGCGCGATGGGGCACCGCTGCTGGCCGCCCGTTACTTGGCCGTGGACCCGGGACCGCGCTCTTGGCGGCACGCGCGCAATAAATAAATCGTGATCGCGCTGCATGGCGTTTTCGGCATCACCCCATATGCGAGCCCGCACCGAGGAGAGTCACAGATGCGCATGCACGAGACGAAGAACGACCTGAAGTCGAACGCCAAGAAGGCTTCCATCGAGCTGTTGAATGCCCGTCTCGCGGATGCCATCGATCTCGCGCTGATCACCAAGCAGGCGCACTGGAACCTGAAGGGGCCGCGATTCATCGCGGTGCACGAGATGCTCGACGGGTTCCGCACCCAAATCGACGGTCACGTGGACACCATCGCCGAGCGGGCGGTCCAGCTTGGCGGAACCGCCCTGGGCACCACCCAGGTGGTGGCGAAGCAGAGCAAGCTGCCCGAATACCCGACCGACATCTACAAGATCGACGACCATCTGCATGCGCTCATCGACCGCTATGCCACCGTTGCCAACGCCGTGCGCCAGGCGATCGATGAAGCCGATGAGGCCGGAGATGCCGACACTGCCGACATCTTCACCGCGGCCTCGCGTGACCTGGATAAGGCGTTGTGGTTCCTGGAAGCGCACATCCAGGAGAGCCGCTGATCGCTTCCGATCCTCCGCCGTAAGTCAGGCGGGCGGAAGAATGGGCGGAGCGGCTTCGAAATCGTCGAGCAGCCGGAAAATGCGGCGTAGTGCCGTTTCGCGATCGTACATGTTGTAGAGTGAACCGGCCAGACGGACCGGGTCGCCCGAGTAGTACTTCTCATAAAGCTGCTGCCGGCCGGAAAACGACGAAACGGCAGCATCGAATGCCAGCCGGAACAGCTTGATGCGTGTTTTTGAATCCGAGTTTGCCGCCTGAAAATAGGTCTCCACATCCGGCCAGACCGGGCTTTGCGTCTCGGCGTAAGATGGCACCGCGACCAGACCGCCGGCGCCCAACGTCTGGATGATATCGCACATTCGCCGGAACATCGGGGCGAACATCATGCGTACCGTCCATAGCGGCATCGCGGCGGGTGTGAACACGCCTTCGCGGTTGGGCTGCGCGTCGGCTTCGGATGCGCGCAGGCAAGCGCGGCAGAACTCGGTGAACTGGATCAGCTCCGCCAGCATGCCCTGCACATGCAGATGCTGGTCGATATTGGTCGATTTCGCGATGGCGAATCCCAGCCCCATCATGAACTCGGATTTCGCCAGGTTCTTGGTGCTGAACTGGTGCATCACCTGCGGCATCGCGCCAGTGCGGTCATACAGGCCGTTGCACATGTCCGCATCACGATGGATGAACACCCGCTCCCATGGGACCAGCACATTATCGAAGATCGCCATCGCGTCCGCCTCGTCGAACCGCAGCGACAGCGGGAAGTCCATCGGCGAGGCGGCCTCCAGGTGCGCCACCGACGGCCGGTGGATGAAACGAAGGCCCGGGCTGGCGACCGGGATGGCGAACCCGAACGCATAGGGCGCTGCCTCCGGGCTGTTCGCCAGGTAGGTGGACGGCATCACCATGATCTCGTTGGAAAAAGCCGCCAGGGTCGAAACCATCCGCGCACCATTGATCACAATGCCGGCGTCGGCTTCCTTTACAATCTTGGCGGCCAGGTCCTTTGCCTGCTGCTCCACCGGACGCGACCGGTCCACCTGCGGGTTGAGCAGCGTGTGCGTCAGCGTGAGGTCGTGCTCGCGCACATGGACGTAGTAGTTGCGGACGTGATCGGCGAAGCGCGGTTCCTTCTCTCCGAACGTGCGATGCGCGGACGCAAATCCGGTCAGCATGATGTTCATGTAGTCCGGGCTGCGGCCGAGCATGCCGCACGTCGCGTCCGCCCACAGCTTCCCCATCTCTCGCCGGCGAATAAGGTCGTCGATCGAAGCGGGCTGGATGAACGACAGGCCGACCGGATCGCCGCTATCAGGCGACGGCAACGTCATGCGTTCCTGCAGTGCCGGGTCGTGCTGCATATCGTACAGCGCGGCCACGCTGTGCGCGACACTGGCAAAACGGCGATCGATGGTTACATCCCGTACCCGCTCGCCGTCGATCCAGACCTGCCGGTCATCACGCAGCGATGCGAGATAGGTGGCGCCCGTGCGAATACCCATGACCGCTCCTCAGGCTTCCAGTGCCAGCAAGCCGTAACCGGTGATCAGCGGCGCGTGATAGTTGCGATGAACGCGTCGCACCGTATCATCGAGTGCAGCCCGCATCGCCAGCCAGATGATCATCTCGACCGACTCCGCGCCGCCGCGTTCCATGTATTCATGATGTGACAGGGCGACCAGCGGCTCCGGATCGCTTTCCAGCAGATCGAGAAAGCGGTTGTCCCACTCCGGATTGACCAGCCCGAACCGTTCGCCATGCAACTGGTGCGACAGGCCGCCGGTGCCGATCACGTCGACCCGCAAATCCGGCGGATACGTCTCCACGGCGCGTCGGATCGCCCGGCCCAACTTGAACAGCCGCCGCGCAGTGGGCAGCGGATGCTGAATGACGTTCACCGCGATCGGTACCACCGGCGCCGGCCAGCGCGCATCGGTCAGCAGGGGCAGCACGGAGAAGATGCCGTGATCGATCGCCATCTCCTGGCAGACGGTGAGATCGAACTCGTCCTCGACCAGCGACCGCGCCAGGTGCCAGCCGAACGCGGAATTGCCGGGCAGGTCCGGCAGATCGCGTTTGCCCCAGCCCTCATCGGCCTGCGTGAAACCGTCGGCGATGCCGAGGGCGAAGGTGGGATAGGCATCGAAAAAGAATCGGTTCATGTGATCGTTGTAGAGCACGACCAGCAGATCCGGCTGGCAGCTCTCCAACCATCGCCGCACTGGCTGATATCCACGGAATAACGGTGCCCAGAGTGGGTCTGACTGCTGACCCTTATCCCAGGCCTGAGCGATCGATGGTGCGTGCGAACTGCCGACCCCGCCGATAATGCGTGCCATGGGTCAGCGCTCGTTTGCGCGCGGGCGGGTCGCCATGAACTGTTCCACCGTTTGTCCGCGCATCTTCGCCCCCACCTGC
>DATDIC010000096.1:0-11083 GCA_036521275.1 Acetobacteraceae bacterium | reverse complement strand
TGCTGACGGTGGATGGCGGGCGGATGGATTACATCGGGCACGGATAGAGGGCGGCGGTGACCCATTCCGGCGGCTGCCATTGCGGAAACATTCACCTGGTGCTGCGGCTTACCCAGCCGCCGGGGGAGAATCCGATCCGCTCCTGCGCCTGCGCGTTCTGCCGGGCGCACGGGACGCGCACGGTTTCCGATCCGGCCGGCCTGGTGGAAATCAGCGCAACCGACTGGGAGCTGGTCGAGCCGTACCGCTTCGGTTCGCGCACGGCCGATTACCTGCTGTGCCGGCGGTGCGGCGTCTATGTCGGCGCGGTATGCGAAACGTCGGCCGGGCTGCGCGCGGTGATCAACACCAACGCGCTGACCGATCGCGCCGCCTTCAGCCAGGCCGCGTCGGCCCCGGACTATGACGGAGAGGCGACGGAGGACCGGCTGGCCCGGCGGGCACGGAACTGGATGCCGGCGGTTCTGCGTCGCTGAATGCGTGCGCCCCCAATGGGACGACCCGTGGGACAACCCGATCGAGCCAATCCCCGAACTGCCGGCTGAACAATGCCGCACCGGCCGGATTGAGATGCGCGTAGGAATCGCCGAACCACTTGTCCGGCCAGTGCGGCAGCACGGTGCCGACCACATGGAAGTTGGGGTACCGCGCCGCATCGGCAGCCAAATAGGCGGCGAACCCCTTGGCGAGTGGCGCCCGTACCTGCCGCCATGTCGTGTCGTTCGTTGGCATCGCGACGAAATCCACGGCGATCCCCCGCGCCGCCAGCGCAGCCAGCATACGATCGAAATACCAGTCCAGCACGGGAAGTGGGGCGAACCGATCCAGATGGCCCTCTACGGCGATGGCGCTCGAGCCGTCCTGCGTGCCGAAGAAATACTGCCCGCGGGCGGCGATTGCCCGGTCCAAGGCGGCGCGGTTCTCCCACCAGCGCAGGAACACGCCGCCGTGCAGGAGGCTGGCGAAATAGAGTGACGGAAATCGTATTTGGTACAATTTCGCCCGCAGCCAGGGCGGCAATCTGTCGGCGCGCGCCATGCCGTAGATGGAGGCATCCCCGAGTTGCCGGGAGACAGTGCGCAATTGGTCGATCGCCGCGTGGTCCAGGAAGCCGAAGCCGACGCTGCGCTCCCACAACAGGTCGGGCTGCATGAAGTGGCCGGCATCGAATGAAACGATCACGCGGGCGGGCGGGCGCGGACAGGCCAGTGCGCGCTGCACGGCGCTGAGCGCCTCGATCGGCTCGCCGCCACCGACGGCCAGGTTGGTGGTCCGAACCGGCAGCAGACCCGGCTCTATATCGACGGCGGCGCGGGAATCTCCGACCACCAGAACCGTGCCGATATCGCAGGCCGCGAGCATCCGCTCTTTCGCCAGCCAGGCAGGGTATTCCGGTTCCAGGAACGCCAGCGGGGCGAATGCCACCCATCCCCACACCAGGGCGAACGCCAACAGAGACGCGGCGGCGAGCGAGGCCAGGTAGGTGCGCATGGTGATCGGTCGCGCCATGCAGGACCGAACGGACTTCAGGGTGGCTGCAAAACCCGCCGTCGGGCGAAGTGGGGCAAGCAGCCGGACGGGCTGTGTCGCGCCCAGCGGACGTGGCGAGCGGAATTGCGTGAGATCGCTCAAGGACGCGGTCGTTTCAGAACTGGAAATACAGGAATTCACCGCTGCCGCCCAACGACAGCAGCGCCAGTGCCGCGGCGCAGCCGAATGCCGCCGCCCAAGGCAGGCTTGGCCGCCAGGCCAGGCGCGGAAACGGACCCGCGCGCACGGTTTCCAGTGTGGGTCCACAGGCGCGCATGATCTGCTGCGTGTTTGGTGCTCCCCAGACGATTGCATACAGAACCACCAACTGGGCTGCCCGCAGCAGTGCCTTGGCGCCCTGCTTTCCGTACGCCACATGCGGCGACACGCCGTGCGCGCCGGCCATGCCGAGAAGCACGTGCCCTGCCGCCGGCAATGACGGGGCGCGGAACACCACGGACCCGACCAACACGCATCCGTAGGTCAGCAGGACCCGTCCGACGCCCGCCCGCCAACCGGTTCGTGGAGGTGTCCGTCGCCACAGCCGCCAGGCATGGTTCACCGACAGATAGACCGCATGCAGTACGCCGAAGACCAGGAAGGTTATCCCGCTGCCATGCCAGATTCCGGCGAGCGTCACGGTCACGAACGTCGGCAACAATACCATGCTGGCGAATCCGCCGGCGGTTGCCTGCGCGCGCCGATGCACTGCCTGGCCCCGAGCGAGCCGGCGCCGCGTCATCCGCAACGCGATCGGATTATAGAGATAGAGCGTAATGTAGCGCGTCAGCGTCATGTGCCAGCGCTGCCAATAGTCGATCACGCTCTGCGCCTTGTAGGGCGAGTTGAAGTTGGCCGGAAACCGCACGTTGAACATGCGGGCGATGCCGATCGCCATGTCGGAATAGCCGGAGAAGTCGAAATAGAGCTGCAACGAATACGCCATTGCCGTACCCCAGGCGCCGACCAGCCCCAGCGTGTCGGGGTGCGAGAACCCGGCATGCACATAAGGCGCCAGCGGGTCCGCGAGCAGGCATTTCTTCAGCATGCCGATCAGGAAGATCGCCGATCCGGCGGCAATGTTCCCGGCCGATGCGCGATAGGTCTCTCGCGCCGCAAATTGCGGCATGATCTCCCGGTTGTGCAGGATCGGGCCGGCGATCAGGTGCGGAAAGAACACCACGAACAGGGCGTAGCTGAGGAACCCGCGCTCACGCGCCAGCCCCTGCCGGCAGTCGATGAGGAAGCCGATCTGGGTGAAGGTGAAGAAGCTGATCCCCAGCGGAAGGTCCGGGGATGCGAACGCCACGCCGACCGCGCCCAGCAGGGCGGCCAGATATTTGAAATAGAAAAGCGCCAGCAGGTTCGCCCCGATGCCCCCCGCCAGCACCCATCCCTGAAGCGGTCCGGCAATCGCAACGATGGTCCGGGCGAGCGCGAAATTGAGGCCGAGTGAAACCAGCAGCACCGGCAGGAAGGCCGGCTTCCACCAGCCGTAAAACAGCAGCGAGGCAGCGATCAGCCATATGGCCCCAGCGCCACGGCCCAACCGCGCGGCCAGAAAGAACCCCAGCAGCGCCAGCGGCAGGAAGCCCAGGAACGCGTAGGAGTTGAACAGCAAGGCTGGCTCAGACGCCGCGCTTGGCCTCGATCAGCCTGAGCAAGTCGCCGACCCGTTGCAGAGCTTCGAGCTCCGCGGCCTGGAAGGTGATGCCGAACCGACACTCCGTCTCCACCAGCAGGGCGATATGCGTCATCGAATCCCAGCCGGGAACGTCGTCCGCGGTGGTGTTCTCGGTCAGCGTCAGCTCCGGCTCGTCGAGGACGAGCCGAAAAATGTCGGTCAGCTCGTCCAACAGACGGCCTTCCAGAAGCACGGAGGGAGCTGGCGGCATGACGAACCCCGCAGGCGATTACGGGCGCAGGAAACGCCAGACTTCCTACTTAAACGCTAACCGGTGGGGTGTTGGGGCGGGAAGCGGCCATGCCGGATCGCCGCCGACCGCGCGTCAGGCGTGACCAGCCGAGTCCGACAGCAATAGCGGATCGATTTTCAGCGTCTGGAATGCACGGCGCCACTTGGTGTCATGACCGTCGCCGAACACCAGGCTTTCCTCGGCCGGCACGGACAGCCAGGCATTCTGCTCGAACTCGGCTTCGAGCTGACCAGGGCCCCATCCCGCATAACCGAGCGCCAGAATCCCTTCGCGCGGGCCGCCGCCCTCCGCGATCGCCTTCAAGACATCCAGGCTGGCCGTCAGGGCCAGCATCTCGTTGACCTTCAGGCTGCCCTCACCGGTCCAGTCTGCGGTGTGCAGGACGAAGCCGCGACCATTGTCGACAGGGCCCCCGGCGCATAGCCGGATGCGTCGGGCCGGTGGGACCGGCGCGATTTCCAACTGGCGCAGCAAATCATCGAAGCTCGGCTTGCTGATCGGCCGGTTTATCACCAGGCCCATGGCGCCGTCCGCCGTGTGCGCGCAGACGTAGATCACGCTCTGGGCGAAGCGCGGATCAGCCATGACCGGCATGGCAATGAGCAACTGTCCGGTGAGGAACTGATCGGGAGCCGGTCCGGGGGGTGCTGCCTTGCGCGCCATGTCGTTCATCTGGGTTTGGCCCGTCCAGCCTGCAAGCCGGCGTGACTTGCCGGTCGGCTGGGGTTAGGAAAGCAGCCTCTGACACGCACCACGAGGAGTGAGGCAGACCATGACAATCAAGGTCGGTGATACGATTCCGTCCATGAAGCTGATGATGGCGACACCCGACGGGCCGAAGGAGACCTCCACCGACGAGATATTCAAGGGCAAGAAGGTGGTGCTGTTCGCGGTGCCCGGCGCGTTCACCCCGACATGCAGCGCGAAGCACCTGCCCGGCTTCGTGGAGAACGCCGACGCGATCAGGGCGAAGGGGGTGGATACGATCGCCTGCATCGCGGTCAACGACGCGTTCGTGATGGGGGCCTGGGGCAAGCAGCAGGGCTGCGACAGCAGGGTTGTGATGCTGGCTGACGGATCAGGCGCCTTCACCAAGGCGATGGGGCTGGAGCTGGACCTGGTCGGCCGCGGGATGGGGGTGCGCAGCCAGCGCTACGCTCTGATCGCCGACAACGGCAAGGTGACCCACCTGGCGGTCGAGCAGGCTGGCGGTTTCGATGTCAGCAAGGCCGAGTCGATCCTGGCGAAGCTTTAGAGCTGGCGATGTCGTGGCCGGGGACGCTCCGGCCATCGACGCGTTTCGTCGTTCCCGCGCCCCTTTCGTCATTCCCGCGAAGGCGGGAATCCAGGCAAACCCTCGGAATCTCGGGGACCCTCGCATGGATGCCCGCTTTCGCGGGCATGACGGATCTCCGGGCGTGACGGATCTTGGGCGTGACGGATCTGGCGCCTATCGCTCCAGGCCGCCGATTCACCGGTCAGGTGGCGACCTGCATCTCCCCCAGGTAGGCTTCACGGATCATCGGGTTCTGCCGCAGCTCTGATGCACTTCCGGACAGCACCACCTGCCCGGTCTGCAGCACATAGGCACGATGCGCGATCGAAAGCGCCATGTTGGCGTTCTGCTCCACCATGAACAGGGTGGTGCCCTGGCGGTTGATCTCCTGGATGATGTCGAACACCTGTTCCACGTAGATGGGCGACAGCCCCATGGAGGGCTCGTCCATGCAGAGCAGGCGGGGCCGCGCCATCAGCGCGCGTCCCATTGCAACCATCTGCTGCTCGCCGCCCGACAGGGTGCCGGCAATCTGGCTGCGCCGTTCCTTGACCCGGGGAAACAGCGAATAGACGCGTTCCAGGTCCTCGTCGAACTCGGGGCCGCGCTTGCGCAGATAGGCGCCCATTTCCAGGTTCTCGAACACGGTCATGCGCGGGAACAGCCGACGCGCCTCCAGCACCGGGGCGATGCCGCGTTTCACGCGTTCGGCGGTCGGCAGGCGTTCGATCTGTTGCCCGTCGAATATGACTGACCCGCGGGTCGGCCGCACCACCCCCATGATCGTCTTCATGGTGGTGGATTTGCCGGATGCATTGCCGCCCAGCAGGCACACGATCTCGCCGTTGCCGATCGTGTAGTTGACCTGTTTCAGCACATGCAGGTCGCCGTAGTAGGTATCGACGTCCTTGAACTCAAGCAACATTGGCAGCCCCCACGGCTTCGCCCGCATGGGCAGCCTGCACGTTGCGGCCGAGATAGGCGCGCAGCACTTCCTCGTTCCGGCGGACCTCGTCAGGCCGCCCCTGGGCGATCACCTCGCCATGATCCAGAACGTAGACCGTGTCGGCCAGGGTGGTGACGACATCGAGCTTATGCTCGATCAGCAGCACGGTCAGTCCGAGTTTCTTGAGACCCCTGATCTGTCCGGCGAGTTCAAGCGTCTCGGCGGGGTTCATGCCAGCCGTCGGTTCGTCCAGCAGCAGCAGCCGCGGACGCGACGCCAGCGCCCGCGCAATCTCGGTTCGCCGGCGATTTGCATAGGATAGCCCGCTCACGGCCTGATTGGCGCGCGGAACCAGCCGGTTGCCGAAGATCGACAATATCTCCATTGCCCAGGTGGTGGCCGCCTTCTCTTCCGCGCGGGTTCCGGGTGGCCGGATCACCGCGGAGAACGGACCAGTCCGCAGCCGGGCATGTTCCCCGATCAGCAGATTCTGCAAAACCGTAAGATTGGGGAACAAACGGATATTCTGGAACGTCCGGGCGATCCCCTTGTGGAGAATCTGATAGTCCGGAAGACCAAGTATCTCCTCGCCATGAAACCGGATACTGCCGCCATCCGCCGGAACCAGGGCGGTGATCGCGTTGAACAACGTCGATTTGCCGGACCCGTTCGGACCGATGACCGCGACGACGCCGCCCGAGGGCACGTCGATATCGACCGCATTCAGCGCGACCAGGCCACCGAACTTCACCGTGACGCCGCGGATCTCCAGGGCCAAGGCGCCGGTCCGCACGTCGCCGCCCAGTCCCGAGAGCTTCAGGTCCTCGAAACCACCGAGCCGCACCTGCGCCGACTGCTGTTCGAACGTCAGTGCCTCGCTTGGCTTGTATGCCGGGATCAGGCCCTGGCGCCGGAACAGCATCATGAACACCAGGATGATGCCGAAGATGAGCTCGATCGACGGGACCAGATCGATATGCGCCAACCAGTTGTTGCCGATCAGCACGCCAAGGGAGTTGAGCCAGCCGGTGAGATCCTCCAGCCACCAGGACTGCAGAAGCTGCAACACGAACGCACCGACAACGGCGCCCCAGATGCTGCCGATCCCGCCGAACACGATCATCACCAGGATCATCACGGAAACCGGGAAGCCGAACATCTCCGGCGTGGCGGTTTGCAGCTTGGCGACGTAGAACACGCCGGTCATGCCGGCAAAGGCAGCACCGATCGCGAAAGCGAGCAGCTTGTAGTTGGTGCGATTGACGCCCATGGCCCCGGCGGCAATCTCATCCTCGCGGATTGCCATCCAGGCGCGGCCGATGCGTGAATCGCGCAATCGCGTACTCACGAACACCAGCAGTGCAACAAGGGCGATCGATACATAATAATAAGGCGTCGCATTGACGCCGAAGCTCCATCCAAACAGGTGTGGCGCGGCGACGCCATTCAGGCCGGCGGCGCCATTGGTCAGGTCGGACCAATTGCGCACCACGATCGGCACGATCTCGCCGAATCCTAATGTAACGATCGCCAGGTAGTCGCCGCGCAGGCGCAGGGTTGGCAGCCCGAAGGCAACGCCGCAACCGGCGGCAAGCGCGGCGGCGAAGGGCAGCGCAAGCCAGAACGACAGGGTGAAATGCACCACCATGGCGTTGCCGTCGCCAGGGATCTGCGCGACCAGCCCGAGATACTGGAACGGCGCCCAGAACGGGCTCCAGGGCGGCTCAAGCTGGAACGAACTGAGCACGCCGTACGCATAGGCGCCGATCGCGAAGAACGCCGCGTAGCCAAGGTCGAGCAGCCCGGCAAAGCCGACCACGATGTTCAGACCGAGTGCCAGGGTCGCATAGGCCGCGGCGTTGGCCATCGCATCGATATCGGCGTCGTTGTTATGGTACAATGGGAATAACAGCGCCGCGAACAGCACCAGCCAGATCAGGATCTGGCGGCGCCACACCACCGGGATCGCGACGAACGGACGCGCCAGGCGCGAGACCGCGGTTCGTCCGGTCGCTTGTTCGGTTTGGGCGGACACAGGCATTGCGTTCGCCTCCGCTACGACTTGCTGGGGGCCATGCGGCCGAACAGGCCAGCCGGCTTGAATACCAGCACCAGCACCAGGATGGAGAAGATGATCACGTCGGCCCAGGCGGCGGCGATGAACTGCCCCGCATACGCCTCCACCAAGCCGATGATGACGCCGCCCACCATCGCCCCCGGCACGTTGCCGATCCCGCCCAGCACGGCGGCGGTAAAGGCCCGCAACCCGGCGGTGAAGCCGATGATGAAGCTGGTGAAGTTGTAATAGAGGCCGAAGATCATGCCGCCCGCCCCGGCCAGCGCCGAGCCGAGAAAGAAGGCCATGATGATCACCTTATCGACTTCGACGCCCATCATCCGCGCCGCCTCGGCATCCTGCGCGGTTGCGCGCATCGCCTTGCCCATCTTGCTGCGTTGCACGAAGGCCCAAAGCCCCGCCATCAGCACGACGGCAACGACCCAGATCAGCAGCACCCGCATGTCGAGCACCGCGCCACGGATCTGGAATTTTATCGGCGGCAGCGGGTTGGGGAAGTTCTTCGAATCGGCGCCCACGGTCAGCAGCACGATATTGAACAGGATGTAGGAAACCCCGATCGTGGTGATCATGGCAGCGGGGCCCTTGACGTTGCGCAACGGGCGCAACGACAGCCGCTCGATCACCACGCCAAGGCCGCCCGAGAATAGCATCGTGACTATGAATGCGGCCACCAGCACGCCCACCAGGGGCAGCCCGGTCAGGACGACGCTCTGACCGGACAAACCGAAGGATTGCAAGGTGAACATGGCAACAAAGGAGCCGATCATGAACACGTTGAAATGGGCGAAATTGATCAGCTCCAGGATGCCATAGACAAGGGTGAACCCGAGCGCCAGCAATGCATACATGGCGCCCAGGCTCAGTCCGTTGATCGTCTGCTGCAGCAGCAGGTCGGAGAATGTCATCGGTGCGCGATCAGCTCTGCGGCGCCACGCCGATGTAGTTGTATTGCGCCGAAACGTCGTCCAGCGGCTTCGTCATATCCTTATTCACCTGGTAGACGCTGACAGTGCGATCCTTGATGTCGCCATTCTCGTCAAACATTACGGTTCCCTGGATGGTTGGCACCTTGGCGGTCTGAATTGCATCACGCATGTTGCTTTTATTGATCTGTTTCTTTTCCGCGACGAGGCGCTTTGCCGCATCGACGATCACCAGCCCGGCGTCATACGCGGTGATCGAATAGTCGTCTGGCGACTGGCCGTACTTTCCCTTGTAGTGCGCCACGAACTGCGCTGCCTTGTTGTCCCCGGCCACGTGCGGCGCCGCCTGTGTCGCGTACCAGCCTTGCGCAGCAGGGAAACCGGCGGCAGTCAGCAGTTCCGGGCTCATGACGCCGTCCCCGCCCGCCTTGATTACTTTCGGCATGATATCATAGGCCTGCTTCGCCAGCTTCACCCCGGCCTGGCCCACGCCACCGTAATAGATCGCATCCGGGTTGAGCGACTTGATCTTGGTCAGCACGGCGTTGTAGTCGGCCGCCTTCGGATCCAGCCGGTCGCGACCGAGCACCTTGACGCCCTTCTTGCCGATCTGCTGCTGGAACGCGTCGGCGATGCCAACGCCGTAAGCCCCGCTGTCGTCCAGAATGTAGATTGTCTTGATATGCAGGTTATCGGCCATGTAATTGGCCATGTTCGGCCCCTGGAAGGCATCTGTGGTGACCGTCCGGAAATAGATAGCCTTGCCGGCCGGACGGTATTGCGAGGCAAATTTCGGGTTGGTAATGTCCGGATTGGTCGAGGACGGCGTGATGATCGCCAGATCGCCTTCGCTGAGAATGGGCGACATCGCCTTGCCCGAACCGCTCATCTGCGGGCCGACAGCCGCAACGATCTGCGGATCGCTGACCATCTTGCGGGCATTCGTCGCAGCCTGCGCCGGATCGTATTGACCGGCGGTCGCCGTGCCATCGTCGAACGAAACCGCCTCGAACCTGAAACCAGGCACCGCGTCCGAGGCGTTGGCATCCTCGAACGCGAGCTGGATCGCATGCTGGATCCGCACCGCACTCTCGGCGTCCGCCCCAGTCAGCGGAAGGTTGATGCCGACCTTAACCACCTGTTCGGCGCTCGCCCCACCTACTTTATTGGCGACAGCCACCGCTGCGGTTGCAGCCAGCAGTTGTCCAGCGATTCGACGTGTGATCATCCCTGTAACCCCTTTGTTGTCGTTGCTTCTGTCCGTTCATGGTGGCTAGCAAGGCACGTGCCACGAGTCACGCGATTTTCTGTCCCATGCCCTGCGGCCACCCGCTACATTGAACAGAAGTCTCGTTTCGAGGGAAGCCCCCATTAGTGGGGGCGCACGGCCGCCCCTGTCATCAGGCGCACCGCCTGGCGAAGCCGCAGCAGGCCGCCGCGGATCTGGCCGCGGGCACACAGGGCACGCCCCTCGATCAACAGCTCGATCGTGCGCGGTGAGGGCGTGGGGTGCAGCGCCGCAAGTTCGTGCGCCCGCTCGCTCAGCTCGTGGCAATAAGCCGCGGTGTCGCTGGTGATCGCAGCCGGCGGCGGTGCCTGCGCCCCGCTTAGCAGCGCAGCGGAAAGGGCCACGCCGGCTCCGGCCACACTGACCAGCACCGTGGCGCGCGTAACGAGCATCATGACACAACCATACCGCGAGAACGATGACCCGGCGGTGGGGCCGGCGTGACAAGGGTTTAAACTCGCTTGGGGCTTAACTCGCGCGCCCCTTATGCCAGACCGCATTGAAGGTGACCCAGATTCGTCATTCCCCGCGAAAGGGGGGAATCCAGGCAAACCCCTGGAATTTGTGGGCTCTCGCGTGGATGCCCGCTTCCGCGGGCATGACGATCGAGAGCGGGCATGACCGATCGAGCGGGCACGACGGATCGAGAGCCGTCGTCAGGGCGGACTGGTACTACGCTCCCTTGGCCATCTGCACGGCTTCTTCCGGCACCGGAATCGACAACGAGGCCACTAGGCCGGGATTGCCATCGCCGAGCCGCAGCTCCCCACCGTGCAATTGCGCGACCGCCTGCACCAACGCTAATCCGAGCCCCGCACCCGGCGTGCTGCGGGCGGTTTCGCCCCGGAAGAACCGCTCGGTGGCGCGACCACGGTCAGTCGCCGGAATGCCGGCACCCTGATCGGATACGATGATGCTCGGCCCCCTGCCGCCGGAGACCGCACGCAGCGTGACGGTCCCGCCCGCGGGCGAGAATTTCACTGCATTGTCCACCAGGTTCGCCACTGCTTGCTGGATCAGCGCCCGGTCGCCATAGGCCGGCAGGGTCGCGGGTACGTCGACCGCCAGGCGAACGTCTTTGTCCTCCGCCCCGGCGTCGTACA
>DATDIC010000095.1:0-11688 GCA_036521275.1 Acetobacteraceae bacterium | reverse complement strand
GGGAATGAAGGTGCGGATCGCGGCCTCGGTAACGAAGTGGCCGCAGCCTTGCAGCGGAAGGGTGGCGTGCTCATCGGGCCGGCCCCCGGCAATCTGCCGCAGGCGCTGCTGGATCGAGATATAGAGCGGGCGGAAGTCGTTGTCCCAGGGGGCGATGTCGAAGCGAAGCGCGTCGCGCACCTCGGGTCGCGTGGTGACGGGGCCGGGGATCAGCAGAATCATGCGTGTCTCGTTCGATCAAAGGTGGCGCAAACTGGCACGGGGAGGGGGTGGAATCCACCCGTGAGCAGTGTTTGCCGGGAGTATGCGGCTTATCGAGCCCGGACGTGGCGGCTGATACCGGGCTTCTGTTGAAGGGTTCGGGGTAGGATTGGGCGGAGGCCGCCTCAGAGCGCATTGACGATGACCCAGGTTTGTCATTCCGGCGCGATGCGGGAATCCAGGCAAACACTCCGGTTTTGTGGGCTCTTGGATGGATGCCCGCTTTCGCGGGCATGACGGATGTTTCGCGGGCATGGCGGGGCTTTTTCAATGTTCGACGAATTGGTCGTGCGGGAGGCGTGTGTTGTTCCGTTGCTGGCGCGATCAGCCATCGTGCGGCGATGTATCCGCGAGTTCCTGCAGCATCCGGTCGCGGGCGATCACGTCGCCTTCCTCGTGGACGGGCTGGATGCATACGTGCGTGGCGCCGGCGTCGAAATGCGCGTGGAGGCCGCGTTTCACCGCGGCCGGCTCGCCCCACAACATCATGGCGTCGATGAAGCGGTCGCTGCCACCGTTGGCAAGGTCCTGTTCGGTGAATCCGATCCGCAGCCAGTGGTTGCGGTAGTTATCCAGCCGCATGTAGCGCCCCAGTTCCTTGCGGCCGAGCGCGCGGGCGCGGACCGGATTGGTTTCAAGGCAGACTTTCTGCTCCACGACGAGCCACTTCGCATCGCCCAGCGTGCGCTTTGCGGTCGCGGTGTGGGCCGGGGTGGTGTTGTACGGAAGAGCGCCCCGCGTGCGCTCGGCGGCGAGGGCGAGCATGCGCGGGCCAAGCGCGGCAATGGCGATGGGCCAGGAATCGGCGTCTTGCTCGCCCTTGGCGATGCCGTCGAGATAGGCCCGCATGGCAGGGACGGGCTTTTGGTAGGTGTGGCCGCGAATGCCTTCCACCATCGGCAGGTGGCTGACGCCGAGGCCGAGGATGAAGCGGTCGCCGTAGAGCTGGTTCAGGGTGATCATTCCGCGGCGGGCGGTGAAGGCGTCGCGTGCGTAGATGCTGGCGATCGAGCTGCCGATCTTCAGGCGGGTGGTGGCACCCAGCATGAAGCCGGCCAGCGACAGCGATTCGTAGCCGCGCGATTCCGGGTACCACAGGGCATCGTAGCCAAGCTGCTCCACTTGGCCGACGAATTGCTGCATGTCCGGTCCGTTGAGGCGGTCCATCGGATACCAGACGCCAAGCCGTCCCAGTTGCATGTCAGATCACCTTGTTCGTGCGCAGTTGCCCGATCTCTGCCGGGCTGTAGCCGAGCTCGGTCAGGATCGCATCATTGTGCTGGCCGAGCGCCGGCGGTGGCGTGTCGATCCGCGGCCCGTCATGGGCGAATGTGAAGGCGGCGAGCGGCACGCCGAACCCGCCTTCTATGCCCGCAGCCCCGGTGTGTTGGTGCAGCACGCCGCGGGTGGCGAGCTGCGGGTCGGCCAGCGCCTCGCCCATGGTGCGCACGCGGGCGGCAGGGACGTGGCGGGCCTGCAGGTATTCTTCCCACTCGGCCGCGGTGCGGGTGAGCATGATTTCGGCCAGCACCGATTCCTCGATGTCCCGTGCGGCGTCGCGCTGTTCGTTGGTCTGCTTGATCATGTCCGGGCGTTCCAGCACCGTCCATAACCGCCGCTGCTGGCGCAGGTTGCTGGCCCCCAGCATGATCAGCCCATCGCCGGCCTGATAGGCGGAGTTGGTGGCGTGCGGCTGCTTGTTGCCGTGCGGGCGCGGATGCTGTCCGTTGCGCAGGTAGCCGGTGAGATGCGACGACATCAGGATGATGGCGACGTCCAGCATCGCCATGTCGATGCGCTGGCCGCGCCCGGTCCGTTCCCGCTGGAACAAGGCGGCTGCCAGCGCGAAGGCACCCATGGTGCCGGTGGCGTAATCGATGGCGGGGGAGCCGAACTTGATCGGATGCTCGGTCTGCGTGCCGGTCATCGCCATGATGCCGGAAGTGGCCTTGATGACGTGGTCGTAGGCGGTCTGCGTGTTGCGCGGCCCGTGCTGGCCGAAGGCGGAGAACGAGGCGTAGATCAGCCGCGGATTGATCGCCGCCATGGCCTGGTAGCCCAGGCCGAGCGCTTCGAACGCGCTGGGCCGGTAATTCTCCACCAGCACATCGGCGGTGCGCACCAGCCGGCGGATGATCTCGCGCCCTGCCTCGGTCTTCAGATCGGCGGTGAGCGAGCGCTTGTTGGACGCCTGGGTGAGGAATCCGGTGCCCATGCCGGCGCGGTTCAGCGCCTGATCCGTGCCGGTGCCGCGGCTCTGGTCGGGATCGGCGGGATGCTCCACCTTGATCACGTCGGCGCCGAGCACGCCGAGCTGATAGGCCGCGAACGGGCCGGCCAGCACATGGGTGATGTCGATCACCCGGATAGCTTCGAACGGTCGTGACATTGTGGTTCTCTCCGGGGGGCGGTTCTCTCCGGGGGGGCGGTTCTCTCCGGGCGGGGCGGTTCTCCCCGGGCGGGAGGCTGGCGGCTTGTGCCGGGGTGGTCAATTGCGCATGGATAGGTGAGCCGGCAACGGCGGCGGAGCGGCAGGGCGCGAGATTTCAGCGGTGGCGAGCAGACAGAACCGGAGCGATGACGATCTGTTCGGTCCGCCGCCGGGCGTGGCGGAGGTGGTGGCCCCCGGGCCGCGTCCACTGGCGGACCGGCTGCGTCCGCGCTCGCTGGATGAGGTGGTGGGGCAGGAGCACCTGGTCGGGCCGGAGGGGACGCTGTCGCGCATGCTGGCGCGCGGCTCGCTGGCGTCGCTGATCCTGTGGGGGCCGCCGGGAACCGGGAAGACCACCATCGCGCGGCTGCTCGCCGCCGGGGCGGGGCTGCATTTCGTGCAACTATCGGCGGTGTTTTCCGGCGTGGCGGACCTGAAGCGTGCGTTCGAGGAGGCGGCGCGGCGGCGGCGGGGCGGCCAGGGGACGCTGCTGTTCGTGGATGAGATCCATCGTTTCAATCGTGCCCAGCAGGACGGGTTCCTGCCGGTGGTGGAGGATGGAACCATCACGCTGATCGGGGCGACGACGGAGAATCCATCTTTCGCGCTGAACGGTGCGCTGCTGTCGCGCTGCCAGGTGCTGGTGCTGCGACGGCTGGATGATGCGGCGCTGGAATTGCTGCTGGAGCGGGCGGAGGGCGATCTGGGACACGCGCTGCCGCTGACCGGGGAGGCGCGGGCGTCGCTGCGGGCGATGGCGGATGGGGACGGGCGCTACCTGCTGAACATGGCGGAGCAGATTGCCGCGTTGCCGGCGGATGGCGGCGTGCTGGACGCGGCGGGATTGACGGAGCTGCTGGCGCGTCGGGCGGCGCTGTACGACAAGGACAGGGAGGAGCACTACAATCTGATCTCGGCTCTGCACAAGTCGCTGCGCGGGTCGGACCCGGATGCGGCGCTCTATTGGTTCGCGCGCATGCTGACCGGCGGGGAGGACCCGCGTTATATCGCGCGGCGACTGGTGCGGTTCGCTGTTGAGGATGTCGGCATGGCGGATCCGGTGGCGTTGCCGCAGGCGCTGGCGGCGTGGGAGACGTACGAGCGGCTCGGTAGCCCGGAGGGGGAGCTGGCGATCGCGCAGGCGGTTGTCTATCTGGGCACGGCGCCGAAATCGAACGCGGTCTACACGGCGTATTCGGGGGCTCGGGGGGCGGCGAAGGCGACCGGGAGCTTGATGCCGCCGGCGCATATTCTGAACGCACCGACGCGGCTGATGAAGGAGCTGGGATACGGGGCTGGGTATGAATACGACCATGCGGCGGAGGAGGCGTTCTCGGGTCAGAACTATTTTCCGGATGGGATGGCGCGGCAGGAGTTCTATCGGCCCGGCGATCGGGGGTTCGAGCGGGAGATCAGCAAGCGGCTGGCGTTCTGGGCGGAGCTGCGGGGGAAGCGGGGCGGGTGATGGCGGGATGGGGTGCGGCGGTGGGCGCCGGTGTGTAAGTGCTAACTGACCCGGCCGACGACTTCTTCGGGGTCTTCCAGTTCCACGCTGAGCGCCCGCAGCTCGGCGGTGTGGGGGTGGCGGGTGCGGCCGGCGCGCAAGTCGTCGGAGGTGATCTGCTCTACCATTTCGCCGCCCTGCATGACGCCGACGATCGGGCAGAGATGGGCGACGACGGCGAGGTTGTGCGACACCAGCACGTAGGTGAGCGAGCGCCGTCGCTGCAGGTCGGCCAGCAGGTTCAATACTTCCGCTTGTACTGAAACATCCAGCGCGCTGGTCGGTTCATCCAGCAGCAGCACCTCGGGTTCCGCCATCAGTGCGCGGGCGATCGCCACGCGCTGGCGCTGGCCGCCGGATAATTGGTGCGGATAGCGGAAGCGGACGGAGTCGGGCAGCGCGACTTCGGCGAGCGCTTGCAGGATATGGCTCTCCACGTCGCCGATGCCGTGCACCAGCAAGGGTTCCGAGAGGGCGCGGTCCACTGTCTGGCGCGGATGCAGCGATCCGTACGGGTCCTGGAACACCATCTGCACGCGGCGGAAAAATCGCTTGTCGCGCGTCGGGCCGAGCGCCATCCCGTCCATCGACATCCGGCCGGTCCAGTTCGGATTGAGCCCGGAGAGTGCGCGCAGCACAGTGGACTTGCCCGACCCGCTTTCGCCGACGATGCCGAAACTGTCGCCGCGCGGCACGGTGAACGAGACGCCGCCGACCGCTTCGGTTTCGCCGAACCGGACGCGGAGCTGCTCCACCTCGATCATTGGCGGGGTCATGCGGTGAGCCATGCCGGGTCACGCGCCAGGGTGGCCAGTTGCCGGCGCGGATGCACGAGCGAGGGCAAACAGTCCAGCAGCCCGCGCGTGTAGGGGTGACGGGCGCGGGCGAGCTGGGACGCCGGCAGCCGCTCCAGCACGCGGCCGGCATACATGACCATCACGCGGTCGCAGAAGTGCGAAACCAGCGGCAGGTCGTGGCTGATCAGGATCAGTCCCATGCCGCGGCGCGATACCAAGTCGTCGATCAGGCGCAATATCTCGGCCTGCACTGTCGCATCGAGGGCGCTGGTGGGCTCGTCGGCGATCAGCAGTTCCGGGTCGGGCGCCAGCATCATGGCGATCATCGCGCGCTGGCCCATGCCGCCGGAAAGCTCGTGCGGATAAAGCGCCGCAACGCGCTGGGGATCGCGGATGCGCACTTGCTGCAGCAGATCGGCCGCTGCCTGGGCGGCGAGGCGGCGCGATCCGCCCTTGTGGACGCGCCAGGCCTCGGCGATCTGGTGGCCGATCGTCATCACCGGGTTCAGCGAGTATTTCGGGTCCTGCAGGATCAGTCCTGCGCGTTTTCCGCGCACGCGGCGCATGACCGGCTCCCGCGCGGTGAGGATGTCGATGCCGTCGAAGGTCAGGCGGTCGGCGGCCACCTGCGCGGCCGATGGCAGCAGGCGAAGGATGGCGCGCGCGGTCAGTGACTTGCCGGAGCCGCTCTCGCCGACGATGCCCAGCTTTTCCTGCCCCAGGGTCAGCGACACGCCGCGCACGGCATGTTCCATGCCGCCCGGAGTGGCGAAGCTGACGCGCAGATTGTCGACCTCGACCAGCATCAGCGCTGCTTCGGGTCCAGCACGTCGCGCATGCCGTCACCCAGGAGGTTGAAAGCCAAGGACGCGACCAGGATGGCGACACCGGGGATGGTGGGCACCCACCATTGCTGCAAGATGTAACCACGGGTGGCGGCGATCATGGTACCCCATTCCGGCATTGGTGGCTGGGCGCCCATGCCCAGGAATCCCAGGCCCGCGGCGGTGAGGATGATGCCGCTCATGTCCAGCGTGACGCGGACGATGACGGAAGACAGGCAGAGCGGGATGATGTGGCGCAGGATGATGCGCCCGGGCCAGGCGCCGGTGAGCCG
Source organism: Acetobacteraceae bacterium (assembly GCA_036521275.1). Taxonomy (GTDB): domain Bacteria; phylum Pseudomonadota; class Alphaproteobacteria; order Acetobacterales; family Acetobacteraceae; genus DATDIC01. The sequence goes on along the minus strand of DATDIC010000095.1, from coordinate 5,578 downwards.
GATGGCGGCGATGAAATCGGTGTTGCGGATGGTCATGGTATCGGCGCGGGCCAACCGCGCGTAGGCCGGCCAGGAGGTGAGCGCGATGGCGAACACGGCGGAGGTGATGCCGGGCCTGAGCGCGGCGACGAAGGCGAGCGCCAGGATCAGCCTGGGAAAGGCCAGGAAGACGTCGGTGACGCGCATCAGCGCGCGATCGACGAAACCGCCGAGATAGCCGGCGATGCTGCCGACCAGCAGTCCGACCGGGGCCACCAGCACGACGACGGCGATGACCATTCCGAGCGTGACGCGCCCGCCGTAGACGACCCGGGTGTAGAGATCGCGGCCCAGCTCATCGGTGCCGAACCAATGCGCCCAGGAGGGTGCGGCGAGGCGGTTGCTCAGTTCCTGCGCCGTGGGATCATAGGGTGTGATCAGCGGCGCGGCGAGGGAGCCGACCACCAGCACGATGACGGTGACCAGCCCGACCATCGCCAGATGGTTTCGCCGGAACAGCAGCCAGCCGCGATAGGTGCGACCCCAGGCGGCCTGCCGTCGCGATTGCGGCGTCTCGGTCAGCAGCCAGGCGCGCAGGGTGGTATCGCTCATTGCGGGGCGCCTATCTGACCCTGGGGTCCAGCACGCGGTACGCGATGTCGGCCATCAGGTTGAGCACGACATAGACGAAGCCGATGACCAGCGTGGCGCCGAGCACGGCGTTCATGTCGGCGTTGAGCAGCGAGACCGTAAGGTAAAGTCCCAGGCCGGGCCAGGAGAATACGGTTTCGGTCAGCACCGCGCCTTCCAGCAGCCCGGCATAGGCGAGTGCAATGACGGTTACCAGCGGTACGGCGATATTGCCGAAGGCGTGGCGCCACAGGATGCGTGTGGGCGAGAGCCCCTTGGCGCGGGCGGTGACGATGTATTCGCCGGCCAGTGCATCCAGCATGAAGGCGCGGGTCATGCGCGTGATGTAGGCCAGGCTGAAATAGGCCAGGATGATGGCCGGCATGACGAGGTGGGCGAGGGCGTCCCAGAATACGTCCCACTGGCCCTCGATGGCTGCATCGACGACGAGCATGCCGGTGATGCGGTTCACCATGCCGTCGTAGACGACATCGACCTGCCCGGTTCCGGGGGCGATTCCCAGCTTGACGTAGAACAGCAGCAGGAAGAGCAGCCCGAGCACGAAGACGGGGATGGATTGGCCGGCGAGGCTGACGACGCGCACCACGTGGTCGAAGCGCGAGCCCTGGCGGGCGGCGGCGATGACGCCGAGGGGGATGCCGATGACGATGGCCAGGATGATGGCGGCGGTCGCCAGCTCGAACGTGGCGGGAAAATAGGTGGCGATATCCTGCGTGACGGGATGCGTCGTCATGACGCTGCTGCCGAGGTTGCCGTGCAGCAGGCGTACAAGATAGATGCCGAATTGTACGACCAGCGGACGGTCGAGGCCCAATTCCAGCCGGACGCGCGCAACCACGTCGGGTGGGGCGTGGTCGCCGACGATGGCGATGACAGGGTCGATGGGCATGACCCGGCCGATCAGGAAGGTGACCAGGATCAGCCCGAATAGCGTGACGGGCACGCTGGCGCTGGTACCGGCGATGTTGCGCCAGCGAGAGTGGCTGCTCATGGGGGTGCCGAGCCCTCACCCGGATCGCCGCGCGATCCGACCTCTCCCGCGTCGCGGGAGAGGTGAGGGTGACTGCCCAGGGTTTCTCCGGGGCGGGAGAGGTGTGGCGGGCGAGGCCGCAAGCTAGGCTTTCCGGATCGCCGAGTAGCGGGTGTAGTCCGGCATCGGTCCGAGACGCAGGCCGGAGATCACCTTGCGCATGGCGGCGACCTCGTTCTTCTGCAGCATCATGGCGAAGGGAGCGACGTCCCAGAACTGTTCCTGCATCGTCTTGTAGAGGGCGATGCGCTTGGCGGCGTTCACTTCCTTGGCTGCGTCCTCGACTTCGCCGGTGAGTTGCTTGTTTTGGAAATGGCTGCGCCAGGCGAGGATCTTGAGCTTGCTGGTGTCGGAATCGTCCGGATCGGCACAGAAGGCCTGGGCGTTGGAGTTCGGATCGAAATAGTCCGTGCCCCAGACGAGCATTGCCAACTGGTGGGTGCGCGCGCGGGTCTTGGTGATGACCTGCTTCATTTCGCCGGGCAGCAACTGCACCTTGATGCCGATCTTGCCGAGATCGGCCTGTACTGCCTGGGCAATCTGGTCGAAGGGAGATGCGGATTGGACGTCCATCGTGACGTTGAAGCCGTTCGGCAGCCCCGCCTGCGCCATCAGCGTCCGTGCCTTGCCGATGTCCTGGGTAAAGGGCTGCTCGGTAAGCGCGCCGGGTAGCCCCTTGGGCAGGAAGGATTGCTGTACCGTCCAGGTCATCGGGGTGATGTTCTTGGCGATCGCTTCGTAGTCGATCGCCCATTTGATGGCCTGATGCACCTCCGGTTTCGCCAGTTCCGGCATCGATTGGTTCATCGCGATGTAGAGCGACGTGCCCTGGCCGGCTGATTCCGTGTGGAAGTCGGCGTTGTGCGCGATCACCTTGAGCTGATCGGCCTGCAGGTCGCGAGCGATATCGATGCCGCTCTTTTGCAACAGAAGCAATTGCTCGGCCGGGTCCTTCACATGTTGCAGCACGATGCGCTTCACCCCGGGCTTGACGGTCGCGTGCGGGTTGGCATCGACGATGACATGGTCGGACGCCTGCCAGGAGGTCAGCTTGAAGCTGCCGGCGCCGGCGGTATGGGTCTTGAGATAACCGTTGCCCATGTCGTTGTTCTGGGCGTTGCCCTCGGCGACCGCCTTTTCCACCACGCAGCCCACGTTGGCCGACAGGCAATACAGCACGAAGCTGGGCGCCTGTGGTGCGGGAAGCTGCATGACGAGGGTCTGCGGATCGGTGGCGCGGATCAGCTTCTGCACATTGTCCGGGGTGAAGCCGAACTGGGTGATGATGAAGCCGGGGGTCTTGTTCAGCATCACCACGCGATGCAACGAATACTCCGCGTCGGCGGCGGTGACCGGCTTGCCGGAATCGAAGCGGGCATCCTTCCGCAGGTGGAAGGTGAATATGGTGCCGTCCTCGCTGATCTCCCATTTTTCGGCGAGGTCGCCGTCGATCTTGGTGCCCTGCTGGGCGTCCGGCACGATCAACTTGCGGTAGCAGTTGCCGTCCACCTCATTGTCGGTGAATTCGTATGCTTCGGCCGGATCGAAACTGATGATGTCATCGATCTGCTTGGCCATCACCACGACGCCGGGTGGGGTGGCGGCATAAGCTTCGGGGGCGCGAAGGGCGGCCGCACCGGTCCCGATAGCGGCGCCGGAGGCGAGCAGCGATCGGCGGGTGAGCATGTCTCTGGTCTCCCACGGAAGATTTGATCCAATGCTATAGCGGTCGCTTTGCGCTACGGGAAGCCGCCTTTGGGGGCGGCGGCCGCGCTGGTGGCGTGCCCGTCGCCCTGCGCACAACCCCGCGATCCCCGGCGAAAGCGGCTGGTCGCTGTGGCCTGGAGCGGGCAGGAAGCGCGCATGCACCAAGTTATAGCGACCCGCGCGGACGCAGGCTTTAGATCCGTCATGCCGGCGAAGGTGGATATCTGGGCGAGAGCCCATGAAGATCCGGGAGTTGGCCTGGAGCCCCGCCCTCGCGGGGATGACGAACGCGGGTCGCCCTCAGTGCCGTCTGGTTATTGCGTACAGCCGGCGTCATGACTGAGTTCGGCCCGGAAACGAGCGGCGACGGCCGGACGCGCTTCCGGCTGTGGGCGCCGGCGCAGCGGCAGGTGGGGCTGGCGATCGAGGGCGCGGCGCCGGTGCCGATGCAGCGGCGGGGGGAATGGTTCGAGGCGGTGGTGCCGGCCGGTGCTGGCACGCGGTACCGGTTTCGTCTGGATGACGGCACGCTGGTGCCCGATCCGGCGTCGCGGTTCCAGCCGGAGGATTTGCACGGTCCGAGCGAGCTGGTCGATCCGAGCGGGTATCGGTGGGACCATGGCGATTGGCGCGGACGCCCGTGGCGGGAGGCGGTGATCTATGAGCTGCATGCTGGATGCTGCGGCGGCTTTGCCGGGATCGCGCGGGAGCTGCCGCGGCTGGCGAAACTGGGGATTACCGCGGTCGAGCTGATGCCGATCGCTGATTTTCCGGGGCGGCACAACTGGGGGTATGACGGTGTGCTGCCGTTCGCCCCGGATTCGGCTTATGGCACGCCGGCGCAGCTTATGTCGTTGATCGACACGGCTCACGGGCTGGGGCTGATGGTGCTGCTGGATGTCGTGTACAACCATTTCGGTCCGGACGGAAACTATCTGAACCTGTATGCGCCACAGATGTTCCGCGAGGATATCCATACGCCCTGGGGCGGCGCGATCGATTTCCGTCGGCGTGAGGTGCGGCGCTTCTTTATCGAGAACGCGCTGTACTGGCTGATGGACTACCGGTTCGATGGGCTGCGCCTGGATGCGGTGCACGAGATCAGCGAGCCGGACTGGCTGGAGGAGATGGCCGACGAGGTGCGCCGCACGATCGGGCCCGACCGGCAGGTGCACCTGGTGCTGGAGAACGAACGCAACGAAGCCAGCCACCTGATGCGCGATATCGATGCGCAATGGAACGATGACGGACATCACGCATTCCATGTGCTGCTGACCGGAGAGGATCGCGGCTATTACCTGGATTACGCGCAGGCGGGTGCGGCCGGGTTGGCGCGGGTGATGGCCGAAGGGTTCTTCTTTCAGGGACAACATTCGTCGCATCGCGACAGGCCGCGCGGCACGCCCAGCGGCGACCTGCCGATGACCGCGTTCGTGCTGTTCCTGCAAAACCACGACCAGATCGGCAACCGCGCGTTCGGCGAGCGGTTGACGCAGCTTGCGGAGCCGGCCGCGCTGGAAGCAGCGATCGCCGCGCAGATGCTGTGCCCGCAGATTCCCATGCTGTTCATGGGCGAGGAAACCGCGTCACGCACGCCGTTCCTGTTCTTCACCGACCATACGGCGGAGCTGGGACAGGCGGTGCGCGAGGGACGCCGCAAGGAGTTTGCGCATTTCCCGGAATTCTCGGATCCGGCGAAGCGCGAACAGATTCCCGATCCGAATGCGCGGCCGACCTTCGAGGCGTGCATGCCGCGGCCCGATCCGGCGCACGCCGAGGCACGCCGGTCGCTGTATCAGCGGCTGATCGCCATTCGCATGAACGAGATCGTCCCGCACCTGGACCATACGCGCAGCCTGGATGCGCAGCCGCTGGGCAGTGCGGCGGTGGTGGCGCGCTGGCGGCTGGGCGAACACGGGGTGCTGACGCTGGCGGTCAATCTCGGGGCGGTTCCGGTGGCGATCACGCGGCCCGCCGGGCGGCTGCTGTTCGGCGTGCCGGACGCCGCGGGAGGGCGTGCCGAGGCGGGTGAACTGCCGGGACATGCGACGGTGATGTTCCTGGACCACAACCGATGAGCGACGACGATGCGCTGCACGCGCTCGCGCGGCGCGCGGGCATCGTTCGTGAGTGGCAGAATTTCGCCGGGGACGCCCACTTGGTATCTGATGATACCCTGTGCATGGTGTTGGAGGCGCTTGGGTATCTGTG
>DATDIC010000094.1:0-4546 GCA_036521275.1 Acetobacteraceae bacterium | reverse complement strand
CGGGCGGTGCGCGCGCCCCGGATCATGTCGCGATACTACCGCGCGATCCTGGCGTTGCTGGTGACGAGGGGGTTCGCATCGCCGCGCGCTCCGGTTCGCGTCAACAAGATGGCCCGCATCGCCATCCTCGTCCGCTATGCCCTGATCTGATGCAACGGACCGCACACATCATCGGTGCCGGAATTTCGGGCCTGTCGGCGGCCGTCCGCCTGGTCGATGCCGGTTTCAAGGTGCATATCCACGAAGCCACCCAGCAGGCTGGCGGTCGTTGCCGTTCCTATTTCGACGCCGCGACCAATCTGACCATCGACAACGGCAATCACCTGTTGTTGTCGGGCAATCGCCACGCGCTTGCCTATGCGAGGTCGATCGGCACCGAAACGGGCCTGGTCGGGCCACAGCATGCCAGGTTTCCGTTTGTCGATCTGACGACGGGACAGCGCTGGCAGCTCGATCTCGGAAATGGGCGGCTCCCGCTATGGATATTCGATGAAGCGCGCCGAGTGCCCGATACCAGCCTGCGGGATTATCTTGCCCTGGCACCGTTGATCTGGGCAGGAACGGGCAAGCCCGTTGGCGCTACCATCCGCTGCCAGGGAACCTTGTACCAGCGGCTGGTGCAGCCCGTGCTGCTGGCAGCGCTCAACGTCGATCCGCCCGAGGGCTCGGCGGGCCTGGCCGGCGCGGTGGTGCGGGAAACACTGCTGGCCGGAGGCAGCGCCTGCCGGCCGTTGGTGGCACGCGACGGCTTGAGCGCAGTGCTGGTCGAACCCGCGATCCGGCTGCTGCGGGCCAAGGGCGCCGAGGTTCGGTTCGAGCACGAGCTGCGCGCGTTCGCGACGTCGGATGGCCGGGTCAGCGAACTGGGATTCGGTGATGAGGTGGTCCCGATCGCGGCCAACGATGCTGTGGTGATGGCGGTCCCGCCGCGCGCGGCAGCCGGGCTGCTGCCGGGTCTCAAGACCCCGTCCAGGTTCCGGGCCATTGTGAACGGGCATTTCCGCGTTGATCCGCCTCGGAACCTGGCGCCGGTCCTCGGCGTGGTCGGCGGATTGGTGGAATGGCTGTTCTCGTTCCCGCAGCGGCTGTCGATCACCATCAGCAATGCCGACCGTCTGGTGGAGTTGCCGCGCGAAGAACTGGCGCAGGCGCTCTGGCGGGATGTCTGCAAGGCCGCCGGCATTCAGGGCGAGCTGCCGCCCTGGCAGATTGTGCGGGAACGCCGTGCCACATTTGAGGCCACGCCCGAGCAGAATGCCCTGCGGCCGGGTCCAGTTACCCAGTTGAAAAACCTGTTTCTCGCGGGCGACTGGACTGATACGGGGTTGCCCGCAACCATCGAAGGATCGGTGCGATCCGGGGATCGTGCGGCCGACCTTGTCCTCGCCAGGCGGCGTCCCTGATCGGTCGCCGGCACCAGGCGGGGCGGATAGAGCGGATATTGAGCGATATGCATTCCGGCAATGACAGCCTTGGCATCAAGGATGCTTCCGCGATCGAGGCGAACATCACATCGGCAACGCGGGCGTTGCTCGACTTGCGGCAACCGGACGGACACTGGGTGTTCGAGCTGGAAGCCGACTGCACCATCCCGGCGGAATATGTGCTGCTGCGCCGCTATCTGGGCGAGCCGGTCGACACCATGCTCGAAGGCAAGATCGCGAATTATCTGCGCCGGATTCAGGGCGCCCATGGTGGCTGGCCGCTGGTCCACGACGGCGCATTCGAAATGAGTGCCAGCGTGAAGGCCTACTTCGCGCTGAAAATGATCGGCGATGCCGAGGACGCCCCGCACATGATACGGGCGCGCGAGGCCATCCGCTCGCGTGGCGGCGCGGTTCACAGCAACGTCTTCACGCGGTTCATGCTGGCGATGTTCGGCGTGCTGACCTGGCGCAGTGTGCCGGTGCTGCCGGTCGAGATCATGCTGCTGCCGATGTGGTCGCCGTTTCATCTCAACAAGATCTCATACTGGGCGCGAACCACGCTGGTACCGCTGCTGGTTCTGGCGGCGCTGAAGCCCAAGGCGAAGCACATCAGTGGCGTCAACATCGACGAACTGTTCCTGCAGAGGCCGGATTCGATCGGAATGACCGCCAAGGCACCGCATCAGAGCTGGGGCTGGTTCCTCTTGTTCCGCGGGCTGGACACGGTGCTGCGGGCAATCGAGCCGCTGTTTCCGAAGAAGTTGCGGGCCCGTGCCATCGACAGCGCGGTTGCCTTCATCGAAGAACGGTTGAACGGCGAAGATGGACTGGGCGCCATCTACCCGCCGATGGCCAATGTCGTGATGATGTATGAGGTGCTCGGCAAGCCTGCGGATTACCCGCCGCGCGCGATCACGCGGCGAGGGCTCGACAGGCTTCTGGTGATCGGTGAACACGAAGCCTATTGCCAGCCCTGCGTCTCGCCGGTGTGGGACACCTCGCTGGCTTGTCACGCCTTGATCGAGGCCGGCGGCGGGGAAGCGTTGCCGGCAGCCACACAGGGGCTGGATTGGCTGCTGCCGAGGCAGGTGCTCGATGTCAAGGGCGACTGGGCGGTGAAACGGCCGGAGGTTCGACCCGGTGGCTGGGCGTTCCAGTACAACAACGCCTATTATCCCGATCTGGACGATACGGCGGTCGTGGTGATGGCGATGGACCGCAGCCGGCGTGCCAGCCCAAACCCGCAATACGATACAGCAATCGCCCGCGCTCGCGAGTGGATTGAAGGCATGCAAAGCAGCAACGGCGGCTGGGCCGCCTTCGATGTCGACAATCTCGAATATTATCTCAACAACATCCCGTTTTCCGACCATGGCGCGCTGCTCGATCCGCCGACCGAGGACGTCACCGCCCGCTGCCTCTCGATGCTGGCCCAGTTGGGCGAAACCGCGCAAACCAGCAAGGTGGTCGCGGATGGGGTCGCATATCTGCGCCGGACCCAACTCGCCGAGGGGTCATGGTATGGCCGCTGGGGACTGAACTACATTTACGGCACCTGGTCGGTGCTCTGTGCGCTGAACGCGACCGGCGTCGGCCATCAGGACCCGACGATCCGCAAGGCCGCGGATTGGCTGCTGTCGATTCAGAACGCCGACGGCGGCTGGGGCGAGGATGCCACGAGCTACCGACTCGACTATAAGGGTTTTGAGGGGGCCGCCACGACGGCCTCGCAAACGGCATGGGCCCTGCTCGGGTTGATGGCCGCGGGCGAGGTCGGCCATTCGGCGGTCGCCCGGGGGGTCGAGTACCTGAAAAGCACACAGACCAAAAAAGGCCTTTGGGACGAGCAGCGATACACGGCAACGGGCTTTCCGCGGGTGTTTTATTTGCGTTATCATGGCTACTCGAAGTTCTTTCCGCTCTGGGCGCTAGCGCGGTACCGGAATTTGAGCAGCACTAACAGCAGGGTGGTAGGGGTCGGAATGTGAATTTGGGGGCTGGGGACGGGATTTCCGCGGGCGATCGAATCGACCCGCGGCCGGTGCTGATTGTGACTGGTCTGGTACAGGAGGCCCGCATTGCGGCCGGGCCCGGCCTGACCGTCATTTGCAGCAGTAGCGATCCGCGGCAATTGCGGGCGCTTCTGACAGTGGTCGACCCATCCAGCATCAGGGGGGTCATCAGCTTCGGCGTCGCCGGCGGACTGGATCCGGAGCTGAAATCAGGCGATGTCGTGGTCGCGACCGAAGTGATGGACGGCGACACCCGTTGGCTGGCCGGCCTGCCGCTGAACGAGGAACTGATCGCCAACGTCGCCTTGGGGCGCCGGCGCGTCGTCAGGGGGGGCCTTGCGGGCGTCGAGCAGGTAATCGCGGCCCGGGCCAAAAAGGCCGCCCTGTGGTCGCAGACGGGGGCTGCGGCCGTCGACATGGAGAGCCATATCGCCGCCGCCTATGCCGCCGAGGTCGGTCTCCCATTCGCCGCGCTACGTGTCATCAGCGACCCCGCCACCCGCGCCTTGCCGGCGCTGGCGATGGCGGCGATCAAGCCCAACGGCGACATCGATTTGCGCAAGGTGCTGCGCGGCGTAGCACGCAACCCGCTGAGCCTGCGCGCGCTGGTCTCTACCGGGATCGATTTCAACCGCGCGCTGCGCAGCCTACGCGGCTGTCGAGGCTTTCTGCTTGGCGGCGAGAGCCTCGTCACGGCGGATCTCTGACAGCCGCTTCTGGACCTCCGCCGAGAAGATGTACTGCGCCGGCCGCTGCTTATCGAGGTTGATCTCGGGTGCCATCGGCCCCGTCGTCCTGACACCGCGCAACGCCACCCACATCGCCTTCAGCGGGTTGCTGAGTGCCGCGTTCGCGGCCGTCGGCTCATAGCCGCAATGCGCCATGCAGTTGGCGCACTTCTCGTACCGGCCGGTGCCGTAGGTCTCCCAATCCGTGGTCTCCATCAGTTCCTGGAAGGTCTTGGCGTAGCCTTCGCCGAGCAGGTAGCAGGGCTTCTGCCAGCCGAAGATGTTGCGCGCCGGCATGCCCCACGGCGTGCACTCGTAGTCCTGGTTGCCGGCGAGGAAGTCGAGGAACAGGCCGGAATGCATGAAGTTCCACTTCTTG
>DATDIC010000093.1:0-3438 GCA_036521275.1 Acetobacteraceae bacterium | reverse complement strand
GCGCCGACGACGTAGGGCACCCAGCGGGCGAGGATCTCGTCGACATTGATATTTGTATTGGAGAGCAGCCGGTCGACCCCCGCCTTCGCGGGGGCAGGCTCTGTTTGGTGGCATGCTTGGGGTTCAGACCGCGGGCGGCGGGCGGCCAACCCTTGGCCGATAGTGCAGACCGCGAGAGAGCCACTGCGCAGCACGTCGAGGGTGGCGTCGCACAGCGCGCCGACGGCTTGGCGTGAAGGTCGTGGTCCAGCACGCTGCCAAGAACCTCGCGCACCTGGTTGAACGAGAACCGCCGCTCCCTGATGACCATCGTAGCCCTCGACCTGCTATTGCGGGGCGGGAGATTTGTTGGTTCGGCGGGCGTTGAAAGCCATACCGGCGAATTCGCAAGGATATGCCGTCGCCGCCGGCCCTGCGATTCTTTCTGGAATCGCCTCTATGGCCACCCGATTCTTCTATGTCCCAGGAAATATGAGGGGATGACTGAGGAAGGAGCCTCACCATCAACTGAGGCATTGCCAACTTCCTCCAGCCTTGGGAGCCCGAGTTAAGCACGCCGGCCAATGGTGGCGATACACGCCCCCATGCCACACATAGAGCGCCGACAGGCTGTGTGTGTCGGCGCAAGATAGAGATGTCACCCCTTCACCCGCGCCCGACCGCCGCTGGCGCGTTCCGCCGGTTTTGTTCGGCGATCGCCCGCAAAGGCGCTGCAAAGCAAGGCCGCTCGACATAGCGTCCGGCACCGCGCACCGTGCGCAGATCGCCGTCCGTCCACACCAGCTTGCCCTGGCTCACCGTGTGCCGCGCCAGGCCGGTCACCCGCATCCCCTCGTAGATGTTGAAATCGACGTTCTGGTGATGCGTCTTCGCCGAGATCGTACGGCTCGCCTGCGCGTCCCACACCACGAGGTCTGCGTCGGACCCCACCCGCACGGCACCCTTGCGCGGATACAGGTTGAAGATCTGCGCGGTGTTGGTAGACATGATGCGAACGAACTCGTTCGGCGTCAGCCGGCCGGTGCCGACCCCGTGGTGCCACAGCACGCTCAACCGGTCCTCGATCCCCCCGGTGCCGTTGGGAATGAGCGTGAAGTTGTCGCGTCCCGCCGCCTTCTGCGGCGCGCAGAAGCAGCAATGGTCGGTGGCCGTCGTCTGCAACTGTCCCGACACCAGGCCCGCCCACAACGCCGCCTGGTGATGCTTGGCACGGAACGGCGGGCTCATCACGTACGCCGCCGCGGTGGACCAGTCCTTGTTCTGATAGACGCTCTCATCGATCAGCAGATGCTGCGCCAGCACCTCGCCATAGACGCGCTGACCGGTGGCCCGCGCGCGGGCGATCGCTTCCGCCGCTTCGGCGGTGGAGACATGCACGATGTAGATCGGCGCGCCCAGCACCGCGGCGATCGCGATCACCCGCTGCGCTGCCTCGCCCTCCACTACCGGCGGCCGCGACAACGCATGGCCTTCCGGGCCGGTGATTCCCTCGGCCAGCAGCTTCTGCTGCAGGTGGTACACCGCGTCGCCGTTCTCCGCATGGATGTTACAGATCGCGCCGAGTTCCAGCGCCCGGCCGATGCTGTGCAACAGCACGCCGTCATCCACCATCAGCGCACCCTTGTACGCCATGAAATGCTTGAAACTGTTCACGCCATGCTCGCGCGTCAGCACTTCCATCTCCCGCGCCACCTGGTCCGACCACCAGGTGACGGCGACATGGAAGCCATAGTCGGCCGCGGCCTTTTCCGACTTCGCGCGCCATGCTCGCCAGGCCTCGATCAGCGACGTGCCGGGATTGGGAATGACGAAGTCGATGATGCTGGTGGTGCCGCCGGCGACGCCGGCCGAGGTCCCGGTGAAAAAGTCCTCGCTGGCCGTCGTGCCCATGAAGGGCAGCTCCATGTGGGTGTGCGGATCGATGCCGCCTGGCATCACCAGCAAGCCGCCGGCATCGACGACGTCCGCGCCGGAGGGCGCTTCCAGATTGGGACCGACCGCGGCTATCGTCCCGTCGACGCATAGCACATCCGCCCGGAAGCTGTCTTCGGCGGTGACCACCGTTCCGCCGCGCACCAGCAATGTCATGCCGACCTCCCCTCTCTCATGATGGCATTCGCACGCCGCAGCCCTTCAGCACCAGGGCGACGACAGTCTCCGTCGCGACGGCGAACTCCCGGTCATCGATCGCGACCTTGCCCAGCACCGCGCGGATCTGCACGTCAAAATCGGCGTAGGTCTGCGTCATCGCCCAGATGCTGAACAACAGATGCACCGGATGGATCGGGTCCATCAGGCCGGCGGCACTCCAGCCGGCAATGACCGGCGCCAGCTCCTGCACGCGCCGGCGCAGCTCCAGCCCGAGGTAATGCGTGATGCGCGGCGCCCCGCGCAGCAGCTCGCCGGCGAAGATGCGCGACGCGTGCGGGCGAAGCCGCGAATGCGCCATCTTGGCGTGGACATAGCCCGCAAGGCCTTCGGCGGGATGACGTTCCGGCGTGATCCAGACGGCGGCGTCCGCCAGCCACATCGCCAGCACGCCCTCCAGCACCGCGCGGTACAGCCCCTCCTTGGTGCCGAAATAGTAGTGCAGGTTCGCCTTCGGCAGGCCGGCGGCACGCGCGAGCCGCGACATAGTTGCACTATCGAACCCATACTGTGCGAACACCTTCTCCGCCGCCGCCAGGATGTGGTCGACGCTGACCTGCCGGATGGAGCCGATACCTGTATCCATTTTGCGCAGTGACGATTCCTGAACGCATTGCTGCGCGATTTTTGATCATTCCTGTCTGCCCAGTCAAGAAATTGGTTGACAGGCCCAAGCGCCCTGCCCTTAGCTTTCTCCCGCGTCGCGCGCGGTGCCGTCATTGCGAGCGAGGCGAAGCAATCGCCGTCGAACGACGTGCGACCCGCCGATCGGGATTGCTTCGCGTCACTCGCAATGACTGCGAGACGCATAACGGGAGGCAGATCAGTGAACGAGGTCGGCGATATCGCCGCAGGCAGGCTGGATGCCGCGTTGCTGGCCGGCAATTTCGCCGATGCGCATCCGCCGCTGACGCCGGCGCAGGCGGTGGTCGAAGCCGATCGCTGTTATTTCTGCCACGACGCGCCCTGCATCGAAGCCTGCCCCACCGGCATCGACATTCCCCTGTTCATTCGCAAGATCGCCACCGGCAATCTGCGCGGCGCGGCGCAGACCATCCTGGATCAAAACATTTTCGGCGGAAGCTGCGCGCGCGTTTGCCCGACCGAGGAGCTGTGCGAGCGCGCCTGTGTCCACACGACGCAGGAGAATCAACCGATCCGGATCGGCGCATTGCAGCGCCACGCGACCGACTGGCTGATGGATCGTGGCATCGCGCCGTTCGCCCGGGCTGCGCCAACCGGGCGGCGGACCGCCGTGGTTGGCGCCGGGCCGGCGGGTCTGGCCTGCGC
>DATDIC010000092.1:0-14198 GCA_036521275.1 Acetobacteraceae bacterium | reverse complement strand
TTGTCCGCCATCAGGCCGTAGCGGATGGACTTGGAGCCGCAGGAATTGTTGCCGGCCATGCCGCCGATGGTGCAGCGTGCGTGGGTGGACGGATCGACCGGAAAGAACAGCCCGTGCGGCTTCAGCGCGGCATTGAGGTGGCCGAGCACGATGCCGGGCTCCACCAGCGCGGTGCGCGCCGCCGGATCGATATGCAGCACGCGCCGCAGGTGCTTGGAGAAGTCCACGACCAGCGCGCGATTGACCGTCTGCCCGCATTGGCTGGTGCCGCCGCCACGGGCCAGCACCGGCACGCCTTCCTCGCGCGCGATTGCCAGCGTTGCCGTCACATCCTCGATGCGGCGCGGCACGACCACGCCGATCGGTTCCACCTGATAGATCGACGCATCGGTGGCGTACCGTCCGCGGTCGGCCACCCCGAACAGCACCTCCGCTTGCGTCTCCTTGCGCAACCTTTGCGCCAGACCCCACCTCTCCCGCTCCGCGGGAGAGGTCGCCATGCGCAGCATGGCGGGTGAGGGCGGCTCAGGCATTCCCGGCCAGAAAATCCATCGCTGCCTGTACGCCGCCCGGCTGGTGCGGCACGCCCGCCGCCCGCAACCCCATCTCCACGCCCCCCAGCGTGCCGATCAGCATCAGGTCGCTGAAGTCCCCCAGATGCCCGATGCGGAACACGCGGTCCTTCAGCACACCGAGCCCGTTTCCCAGGCTCATGTTGTACTTCTCCAGGATCACCGCGCGCAGCCCGTCGGCGCTGTGGCCCTCCGGCACCCGCACCGCGGTCAGCGACGACGAATAGTGCCGCGGATCGAGGCATTGCACCTCCAGCCCCCAGCGCCGCACCGCGCGACGGGTGGCCTCCGCATGCCGGTCGTGGCGGGCGAACACGTTGGGCAAGCCTTCTTCCAGCAGCATCGTCACTGCCTCGTTCAGCCCGTACAGCAGGTTGGTGCCTGGCGTATAGGGGAAGAAGCCGGTTTCGTTCGCTGCCAGCATGGGCCGCCAGTCCCAATAGCTGCGCGGCAGCTTGGCTGTCTCCGCCGCTTGCAGCGCCTTCGTGCTGACCGCGTTGAAGGACAAGCCGGGCGGCAGCATCAGCCCCTTCTGCGAGCCGGCGACTGTGACATCGACGCGCCACGCGTCATGCCGGTAGTCGATGCTTGCCAATGAGGAGATGGTATCCACCATCAGCAGCGCCGGATGCGACGCCTCGTCCATCACGCGCCGCACCTCGTCGATGCGGCTGGTGCAGCCGGTGGAGGTTTCGTTGTGGACGACACAGACCGCCTTGATGCGATGGGCGCGGTCCTGCGCCAGCGCATCGCCAATCGCGTCCACATCGGCGCCGCGGCGCCAGTCGGTCTCGATCAGCACCGGGTCCAGCCCCAGCCGCTCCGCCATCTCCTGCCACAAGGTCGCGAACCAGCCGGTGCGGCACATCAGCACCGCATCACCCGGGGACAGGGTGTTGACCAGCGCCGCTTCCCACGCGCCGGTGCCGGAGGCCGGATAGATCACCACCGGTCCGCTGGTCTGGAACACGGTGCGCAGCCGTTCCAGCAATTGCTTTCCCAGGCGACCGAAATCCGGCCCACGATGATCCATGGTGGGATTATCGATTGCCCGCAGCACCCGTTCGGGCACATTGGTAGGACCCGGGATTTGCAGGAAATGCCGCCCGGCAACGTGACGTGTCTCGTAGTAGGCCATGGGTGCTCCTGTTCCGGGGGTTCCCTAGCGCGGGAAGGGGTGGAACGCCACCATGCCGGTCGATGTCAGCGCCGCGGCGCTCGGGGAGGCGATGGCAGGCTCGCTGGTGCAGGCCGCCGTGCTGGTGCGCCTGGTGATGAAGGGCGTGCTGGACCGGCAGGAGGCGATCGAGCTGATCGACACCACCCTGCTGGTGCTGGAGCGCCACCGCCAGGATGATACAGGGCCCGGAGCCGCGGTGATCGACCACGCGCGTTCGCGCCTGGAGGCGCTGCTGCGGCAAATCCAGGCCACGCCGGATCACGAGTAGCCAGGGGCAGCCAGGCCGATGACGATGATACAGCTCTATACGTCCATTACCGCCTCGGCTGCGGCCGGCGGCGTTGCCGGATGGGTCGGCAAGCTGTGCCAGGACTGGCTTTCGCAGGAAAAGAAACGGCGTGACGCGCTGGAATCCTGGCTGATCGATCATATCGCCGCGTTTGCCAGCACCTATGGGCTGATGAGCAACTATGCCTACCTGATCGGCTGGAAGCTGACTGACTACCTGGAGTCGAAGCGGCGGCTTCAGCTCGAGCAGATCACCTCTGACGCCCACTATGTGGGGCAGGTGCTGGAAGGCTTCGTCAACGACAATGCACGCGAGGTGCTGTTCTACACCGCCAAAGCCTATCGTACGATCTACGACGCGTTCTGGATGAAGGGCGGCCAGTATGCGATGCGCGACGACTGGGCCAGCGAGGCGATCAAGAACCTGCACAACGAAATGGTTGGCCGCATTCATTTCCGCGCCGACGTGGTGCTGAAGCATGTGGGCGCGGACACCGAATGGCACAGCTTCGTCGACATGATGGACGCCGCGTCCAGCCGCCCGAGCCTGCGCGACCTGCACGAACAAGAGCTCGGGTTCCGGCAATGGCTGCTGATCAACGATCTGGAGGCGCGCGAGCTGGCGGCATTCGCGCTCGGTTATGCCGACGTGTTCAGCCAGCAGATCGGCAACCTGCGCTTCGCCCGCGCGCATCGCCATGAAACCCGCAAGCTGGAGGATATCGTGCCGCGCGGCGCCGCCGCCGAGCTGTGGCCGGAGACGAAGGGGCTGCTGGCCTGCGCCGCGGACGACAAGACGAAGCAGCGGGCGCGGCAGTTGCGCTTGCTCGACGGGATCGTGCGTCCTGGTCCGCGCCGCTCGTTCATCGAGCAGTTCAACCTGGGCTGGAATGCCTACCGGGAGGGCAATTACGACGTCGCCCTGGCACAATATGAACGCGCCCGCGCGGAGCTGCCGGACAGCGCCGACATCCACAACAACCTGGGCAATCTGCGGCTGGCGCTGGATGATTATGCGGAAGCGGAGAAGATGTACCGGCTGGCGATCGACCTGGATCAGGACGAGACGCCGGCGTTCCGCGCCAACCTGGCCACCGCCCTGCTGAAGGCCGCCCGCGCCGGCGATGGCAGCCGCATGACCGAGGCGACCGGCTGGTTCCGCAAGGCGGCCGACCTGGAACCCCTGAACCCGTTGCGGCTGAATGATCTCGGCAACGCGTTCTACGAAGCCAAGCGCCACCAGGAAGCGGCCGACATCTATCGGGCCGCCATCGCGTTACGGCCGGCTGACGATGTGCTGCACGGCAATCTTGCCAATACGCTGGCCGAACTGGGCAGCGTCGATCGGGCCATCCATGAATACCAGGCCGCCATCGACGCCTGTAACGATGACGCTCGCAAATCCGGCTACTGGCAAGCAATCGGCCGGCAGCAGAAGAAATCCGGCCGGCACGAACAGGCGGTTGCCGCGTGGCGCGCCGCGCTCGGCCTGACACCCGACAGCAGCGCGTGCGCGCTTGAACTGGCCGATGTCTTCTTCGCCGCCGGTACGCCCGCCCCGCCGGAGGAACTCGAACTCGCGCTCGCCGCCTGCCGCCGCGATTCCGCACGGGCCAAAGGGCGCCTTCACGCTGGCCGCATCCGCTTCCGCCAGGCGGAGCTTGGTCCGGCCGATGACCGGGCAGCGAACTACGAACGCGCGCTGGCCGAATATGATGAAGCGGTGCGCCTGGAGCCGGCGAATGCCAACTACGTCAACCAGCTCGGCCTGAGCTATCGCCGGCTCGAACGTTGGGAGATGGCGTATAGCTGCTACGAGCATGCAATCGCGCTGGCGCCGGAGCGCGTGGAGTTTCGCCGCAATCTCGGTATCGCGTGCCAGGCGAACGGGCGCTGGGACAAAGCGCTGCCCCACCTGGAGGAGGTGCTGAAGCAGACGCCGGACGATACGGAATGCCAGCTCTCTGCCGCCGAGTGCTACGCGTTCGGGTCGAACCAGGACACCAATCGTGCCATCGCGTTGTGCCGCGCCGTCGTCGCGCGCCAGCCGAATTACGCGAAAGGCGCGGAATTTCTTGGCTTCTTCCTGGAACGCGCGCGTGACTATCACGGGGCTCTCGTGCAGTACGAACGCGCGCATTCGCTGGCATCATCCCAGGCCGAGAAGGCCGAAATCGTCGGTCACATCAAGCGGGCCTGTTCACAGGCCATCGTGTTCGAGCCTCGGAACGCCTGGTTTCAGCAGGAACTTGGCCGCGTGTGCTACATGACCGAGGAATATGACTCGGCGTTGAAGGCATATCAGGCGGCGCTCGATCTCGACAGTTCCAGTGATCCAACAATTCGCTCGGAACTGGAAAAGACGCTGGGCAATATCTTTTTCAAGCGTGGCCAGTATCAGGATGCGATCCAGCACTGGGAAAAGGCGCTGGCGCTGGCACCCGCAAGCCTGAAGGATGCAAGCCGCGCGGTGATCCAGAGCAATATCGGCAACGCCTATGATGGGCTGGGAGAGCTGGACGAAGCCGTCCGCCGCTACACCGTCGCGACCGAGCTGGCCGGCGACAGCCATGTCGCGCACTATAATCTTGCCTCGGCGTCCTACCGGCTCGGCCAGATTACCCGCGCGCTTGGCGAGTTTCAGGCGGCCTTTCGCCTGTCGCCGCAACTCGCACCGGCGGCATACAATATCGGTAATTGCTATTGGCGCCTCGGCTTCGCGGATCTTGCCGAGGAGAAATGGATCGCTGCACTGACGCTCAGCCCGACGACGGCGGAGGCTACGTGCAATCTCGGGGTCGCCGCTTTGTCGCGTGGCGACCGCGACGCGGCGCTGCAACGCTGTCAGCAGGCCCTTGCGTTGAACCCCAACCTGGCGGAGGCGACGGCCCTGATGCAGTCACTGGAACAGCCGGACGCGGTTGCGGCGCCGGCAATCTGTGAATTGCGGGTGGAACAGCCGCGTCAGCCTGGGGTCGACCCGGTCCAGCAGGCAGCGCAATGATCCGCCCGGCCAGTTCAGCCGATCGCGGCGCCGTCGAACAGATCGTCCGTGACGCCTATGCGATCTATATCCCGCGGATCGGCAAGCCGCCGGGCCCCATGCTGGACGACTATGCTGCCCGCATCGCCGCCGGAGAGACCTGGGTGCTGGACGAGAATGGGATCATCGGCGTCCTGGTCCTGATCGGGCAGCCCGACCATCTGCTGCTGGACAACATCGTCGTCGCGCCGACGCATCAGGGCCACGGGCACGGCCGCCGCTTGCTGGCGTTTGCGGAGGCTGAAGGCCGCCGGCGCGGGTATCCCCGGCTGCGCCTCTACACGCACGCGCTGATGCATGAGAACCTGGCACTCT
Organism: Acetobacteraceae bacterium; assembly: GCA_036521275.1. Lineage (GTDB taxonomy): Bacteria > Pseudomonadota > Alphaproteobacteria > Acetobacterales > Acetobacteraceae > DATDIC01. The sequence goes on along the minus strand of DATDIC010000092.1, from coordinate 8,800 downwards.
ACCGCGCCCAGGGCTGGCAGGAATATGCGCGGGCGCGGCAGGCCGGCTTCGACCGGGTGTTCATGGAAAAGCCTCTGCACGCGCCCGCGTCGCCCGACTAGACCGCTTTTTGCCGACCAGATTCGTGCGCCCCGGGTCGCTTCGCGAATTCCGGCCCGGCGCGATCTGCTCTAACCTGATGCAAATCGCCGGAGAGTGGCATGTCTTTCAAGGTGCAGGTCGGTCCGCCGCAGATCTCCATCCATCAGGGTCATACCGTGCTGGTGTCGGAGCCTGACGGCCAGATAAACTGGCCGTCCGATCGCGGCCTGTATTTCTTCGATACACGGCTGATCAGCGCCTGGGCCGTGTATGCGAACGGCGAGCCGTGGGACCTGCTGAATGGCGGCGCGGTGACGTATGACAGCGCACGCGTGTTCCTGACCAACCGCAGCTTCCTGACCGAGGATGGGCCGGTGCCGGCGCATTCGTTGGGGTTCGCGCTCAGCCGGGCGATCGGTGGCGGTCTGCACGAAGACCTGGATATATCGAATTACGGGCGCAAGCCGGTTCGCTTCAACCTGGAAATCGCCTACCGATCCGACTTTGCCGACATTTTCGAGGTGAAGTCCGGCAAGATCGTTCGCCGCGGCCGCATTGAGACGCATTGGTCGGAAGCCGAACAGCGGCTGCGGACAGTGTATCACAATCAGGACTTCGTGCGTGCCGTCACGGTGACAACGCATTGTGCGCCCAGCCCGGTCTATGCCAACGGACGACTCACTTTCGAGGTTCGCCTGGCGCCGGGCGAGAGCTGGCATTCCTGCCTGCTGTACGATCTTGCCAATGGCGACAAGCATTATCTGGCGCCGCGCGAATGCAGTCATCACGCGCGTCAATCTCACCATGCGCGTGGTATCGAGGAGTGGCGGCAGCGGGTGTTGAAGCTGTACACCTCCAACGAGGATTTCTATCATTTCTACCACCAGGCGATCGAGGACATGGCCGCGCTGCGACTACCGACGGAGGGCAGCGATCACATGGTGTTCATCCCCGCTGCCGGGCTGCCCTGGTTCGTGGCGCTGTTCGGGCGCGACAGCCTGATCGTGTCGTTGCAGAACATGCTGGTCTATCCGGAATTCGCACGTGGCGCGATCGACGTGCTGGGCCGGCTGCAGGCGACCGAGCGGGACGATTACCGTGACGCGGAACCGGGCAAGATCCTGCATGAGCTGCGCTATGGGGAGCTGGCGCATTTCAAGCTGATCCCGCACACGCCCTATTACGGCACGGCGGATGCCACGCCGCTGTATCTGATCGTGCTGCACTCTGCATGGCGTGCCACCGGGGATCATTCTCTTATCGATCGCTATCTTCCCAACGCAGAAGCGGCGCTGTCCTGGATCGACAACTGGGGTGATCGCGACGGAGATGGTTTCCAAGAATACCAGACGCGGTCGCCGGCCGGGTATGAGAACATGGCGTGGAAGGATGCGGGCGATTCCATGACCTATCTGGACGGAACGCCGGTGAAAGGACCGAAGGCGCTGTGCGAGCTGCAGGGCTACGTGTACGACGCCTGGCTGCGCATGGCGGAGATCTACGACGAGCTGGGCAACGCCGATCGGGCGGGTGAGTTGCGGGCGAAAGCGCAGAAACTGTTCGAGCGGTTCAATGACGCGTTCTGGGACGAAGGGTCGGGGTTTTACGCCTATATGCTGGACGGGGAGAAGCGCCCGGTGTGGACCGTGGCCTCCAATCCGGGGCACCTGCTGTTTTCCGGGATCGTGCCTGAAGACCGGGCGGAACGGGTTGTCGCGCGGTTGATGGCGCCGGACATGAACTCCGGCTGGGGTATTCGCACGTTGTCGGCGGACCATCCGGCGTTCAATCCGTATTCCTATCAAAACGGCTCGGTCTGGCCGCACGACAACGGCATTATCGCCGAAGGATTCAAGCGTTACGGATTCGCGCAGGAGGCGGCGCAGATCGCGCACGATATCAGCCTGGCGGCGGGATTTTTCCTGATGGACCAGGTGCCGGAGCTGTATTCGGGCGTGCAGCGGGCGCGCGATGCGTTTCCGGTGCAGTATCTGGGGGCCAATGTGCCGCAGGCCTGGGCCGCGGGGTCTGCCTTCATGCTGGTGCAGTCGCTGCTGGGCATCCAGCCGGATGCGCCGCGCGGACGGCTGTTCGTCGATCCGTGGCTGCCGGACTGGCTGCCCGACATCACCTTGCAGGATTTGCGGCTGGGGAAAAAAACCTTCGACGTGCGCTTCTGGCGTGATGGCGAAACGACGCGATGGGAAGTGCTGCGCGGCGACGCGTCGGCGGTTGAGGCGCGCAGCTCGGTGGAGTTCCTGCAGCGGTTGCGCCACGGCAAAACGGCGTGACGGCCGAGCGCATGACCACCGCGCAGGCGGTGGTCGAAAGCCTGATCCGGCACGGGATCGACACGCTTTACGCGCTGCCCGGCGTGCACAACGATCATTTGTTCGACGCTGCGCAGCGGGTGGAGGGGCGGTTGCGCGTGCTGCATCCGCGGCACGAGCAGACCTCCGCCTACATGGCGCTGGGCGCGGCCTTGGTGACCGGGCGGCCGCAGGCGTTCGCCACCGTGCCCGGCCCCGGCCTGCTGAATGCATCCGCCGCGCTGCTGACCGCGTATGGCATGAACGCGCCGGTGATTGGCCTGATCGGGCAGATCGCATCGTTCGCGATCGATCAGGGTCACGGGCACCTGCACGAAATCCCTGACCAGCTTGGGCTGCTGCGGCACCTGACCAAGCGGGCCGCCCGCATCACGGCCCCGCACGAGGCGCCGACACTGGTGGCGGAGGCGGTGTGCAGCGCGTTATCCGGGCGTCCGCAGCCGGTCGCGCTGGAATGCGCGATCGATACCTGGGGGATGACGGGCGCGGTCGAATTCCCGCCGCTAAGGGCGCCAGCCGCGCCCCCGGTGGACGCCGAAGCCGTGGCACGGGCCGCGAACCTGCTGGGACAGGCCGAGCGTCCGCTGATCGTCGTCGGGGCGGGTGCGCTGGATGCGGGACCCGAGGTGCAGGCGGTCGCCGAAGCGCTGGACGCGCCAGTTGCCTCATTCCGGCGAGGACGCGGGGTGATCCCGACGACGCATCGGCTGGCCGTGTCGTTCACCGAAGGCCACCGGTTCTGGAAAGAGGCCGATGCCGTGCTGGCGATTGGCACCCGGTTGTATTGGCAGCAGAGCAACTGGGGCGTGGATGACAAGCTGCCGATCGTGCGGCTGGATGTCGATGCGCAGGAGGTCAACCGGTTCCGCCATCCCGCCGCTGCGCTGATCGGCGATGCGGCCACCGTGCTGCGGGCGCTGCTGGCGGAGCTGCCGGCGCATAATCGTCCGCGGCCGTCGCGCGATGCGGAGCTGGGTTCTGTGCGGGGATGGTTCAATGCGAAACTGTCGCGCCTGGAGCCGCAGATGAGTTTCCTGCGCGCCATCCGTGCCGCACTGCCAGAGGACGGGATCTATGTGGAGGACGTGACGCAGGTGGGGTTCGTAAGTCGCTTGGCGTTCCCGGTGACTCGGCCGCGGACCTACCTGTCGCCCGGATATCAGGACACGCTGGGCTGGAGCTATGGCGCAGCGCTGGGTGCGCAGGCCGCCTTGCCGGGGCGCAAGGTGGTGGCGGTGGCGGGCGATGGCGGGTTCATGTACCAGGCGCAGGAACTGGCGACAGCCGTGCGGCATAAGCTGCCAGTGGTTGCGGTTGTGTTCGATGATGGTGCGTTCGGGAATGTGCGCCGGATTCAGCAGATGCAGTACGGCAACCGGCTGATCGCCTGTGATCTGGCCAATCCGGATTTTGTCAAATTCGCGGAGAGCTTCGGCGTACGGGCTTGGCGGGCGGTTAGCCCCGAGGCGCTGGAGCGCGCGTTGCGCGAGGCATTCGATCGTGACCAGCCGGCGTTGATCCATGTGCCAGTGGGGGAGATGCCGAGCCCGTGGGACATGATCCTGCTGCCGCGGGTGCGCGGCTTCGCGGATGCGTGGCGGCCGGCGCTGCCGTAGGCGGAGCAGTGGCAGATTTGCAAGGGAGGGGCGTCATGCGCGAGGTACCGGTGAAGACTTATGCGCGCCGCAGCAGGGCCGTCGTCGATATGACGAAGGAAGAAATCGAACAGATGGAAGCGAACCGAATGGCCCCGGAGCACGAACATCTGAATAAGCTGCTAGACGAGGAGTAGCCTGGCCGACCCGGATAGGCTAAGGCCACGGCCAGACCGCATTGAGAATGATCCACATTCGTCATTCCCGCGAAAGCGGGAATCCAGCCCAACTCCCGGAATTCGTGGGCTCTCGCATGGATGCCCGCCTTCGCGGGCATGACGACTCTTCGAGTCGTCCGCGCCGGTTGATATAAATGTAACAGCCCGCTTCCGAAGGTCACTTGACGCCAACCTTCGTGGCGGCCATCACACGGCGTGTGTTTTTGCCCTGTTTCTGACTGAGGAAACATCCATGATCCACGGTTTTACCCGGCGATCCTTCGTCGCCGGTGCCACCATTGCTTTGGCCGCACCGGCCATCCTTCGCTTCGCCCGCGCCGCCGAACCGCTGCTGCTGCGCTGCTCGCTCGACACCGCGCCCTCCCACGGCCGCAATGTTGCAATTGCGGACTACTTGCAGAAGCTTGAAAAAGCCTCCAACGGCGCGATCCAGACCAAGCTGTTCGGATCGGGCCAGTTGTTCGCGGACCTGAACGTGTCCAAGGCGCTGATCGAAGGCCAGGTCGAGATGGCCTGCCCGGGCCATTGGGTGCTCACCGGCGTGGTGCCCGATTGCGACATGTTCCAGTTGCCGGTGTTCTACGGCCAGGACATTTCGGTGACGCATCGCGCCACCGACGGCAAGGCCGGCGCGCATATCAGCGACGAGATCGACAGCAAGCTGCGTACCCATGTGCTTGGGAAGTGGCTCGATCTCGGGTACCAGAATTGGTACAGCACATCGAAGCCGATCAACTCGCTGGCCGATCTGCGCGGCATGAAGATCCGCAGCCCCGGCGGCGCCGGCATTTCGTGGCGCATCCAGTTCTGGGGCGCGATTCCGAACACCACCGCCTGGCCGAACGTGCCGCTGGCTCTGTCGCAGGGCACGTTCGACGGGTTCGTGAGTACGGACGAAAGCGTCGCCTCGGCCAAGCTGTGGGAGGCGGCGGTGAAGCATTCCTATGCGGACCACCAGTTCGTCGGCGAGTATATCCCGATGGTCAGCAACATATTCTGGCGCAAGCTGTCGCCCGACCTGCAGAACCTGATGGTCAGCCTGTGGGAACAGAACATCGATGCGTATCGCGCCAGCATGTTCCAGCGCCAGATCGATGCCCGCAAGGCAATGCAGAGCAATGGTGTCTCGGTGGTGGATGCGTCGAAGGACGACCTCGCCGATGCACGCAAGAAGATGATGGCGGCGCAGGCGACGCTGATCAAGGATTCCAAGCTGTCACCGGAGATCGTCAAGCTGGCGACCGCGGATATCGGTTCGGCGGCCTGATCGCCACTTATGTGGTTCATGCGTCTGTGGGACCATGTCGAGCAGACCCTGGTGGGCCTGCTCGGCGCCGGTGCACTGCTGGTCGGCGTGGTGCAGGTGGTCGGCCGCTACCTGATCCCCGAGCACGCGATCACCTGGGCCGAGGAGGTCATCGTCTATCTGGCGATCTGGGGCATCATGATCGTCTCCAGCCAGCTTGTGCGCAGCGATGGCCATGTGCGGCCCGACGTGGTGCTGCGTATGCTGCCGCCCGGTGCGCAGCGGGTGATGGAAGTGTTCAACTGCCTGGTCGCGCTGGCGTTCTGCGGCGGCCTGGTGTGGTTCGGCTGGCAGATCGTGAACACGGCGCTGCTGCTGGATGAGACCAGCTCCACCGCGCTTCAGTTTCCGATGTGGATCTACGACGCGTCGCTGCCGGTCGGCGCCGGGCTGATGCTGATCCGCTACGTGATGCGGCTGGTGCGTTATCTGTTCTTCTTCGATCCGGCGACCATGACGGTCGGGCATTCGATCGCGCACGAAGTGCCGCTCGACATGGCAGGCCTGCCGCAGCGCTGATGCAGGGTCGGCACGACGCCGGGGCTGCATGCCGGCCCTAGGTTTTCTCGCCATCTTCTTCGGCCTGCTGTCTTCGGGCATGCCGATCTTCCTGGTGCTGGGCACCTGTGCCGCGATCCTGTTCTATGTCTCCGGCCAGCCGCTGATCGGCGTGGCGCAGGTCATCATCGACCAGCTCAATTCCTCCACGCTGATGGCGCTGCCGCTGTTCGTCATGGCGGCGGCGTTCATGCGTCAGGGTGGAGTGGCGCGCGCGCTGGTCAATGTCGCCAGCGCGTGGCTGGGCGGGATAAGGGGATCGCTGGGGCTGGTCACGGTGGTGGCATGCACGCTGTTCGCCGCCATCTGCGGGTCTTCGGTGGCGACGGCACTGGCGATGGGCACCATCCTGCTGCCGGAGATGATCGAGAAAGGCTATCCGCGCTCCTTCGCGCTGGGGGTGATCGGTGCATCGGGAACCATCGGCATCGTGGTGCCGCCGAGCCTGGCGCTGATCCTGTACGGCATCATCGCCGAGCAGTCGGTGCCGCGCCTGTTCCTGGCCGGCATCCTGCCCGGATTGTTGCAGGCGAGCGTGTTCTTCCTCTGGGTGTGGTGGTACGGCCGCCATTACCATCTGCCGAAGGAAGACTGGCAACCGCTGCGCGACCGCCTGATGGTAACGGGTCGGGCGATTCCGGCGCTGAGCGTGCCGGCGGTGGTGCTGGTGGGGATCTATGGCGGCCTGACCACGGTGACGGAAGCCGCCGCGGTGTCTGCGTTCGTCGCTCTGCTGGTAAGCCTGCTGTTCTATCGGGGCTTTCACTGGACGCGCACGCTGAGCGTGATCGCAGAGGCGCTGAAAAGCGCCGGGACGATCATGCTGATCGTTGCCACCGCGCTGGCGCTGGGCCATTGGATGACGGAATCCGGCATTCCCGCGCGGCTGGTGAAATTCACCCTGGACAATCATTTCGCCACCTGGGAGTTCCTGCTGGCGATCAACGTGCTGCTGCTGATCCTGGGCTGCTTCCTGGAAGTGACCGCCACCTTGCTGCTGGTGCTGCCGATCCTGGCGCCGGCACTGAAGCCGCTGGGGGTCGATCCGGTGCATTTCTCCATCATCTTCACGCACAACATGGAAATCGGGCTGGTGCATCCGCCGGTGGGGCTGAACTTGTTCGTGCTGTCCACCATCTCCACCGCGCCGGTGGGCGAGGTGATCCGCGGGATCTTCCCGTTTCTGATCCTGCTGCTGATCGTGCTGGGGATCATCACCTATGTGCCGGTGGTAACGATGTGGCTGCCGTCCGTCGTGTATGGGTCGTGAGAGCGGGTCGGATCGCACCCACCGCGTGGCTGTTGATATCGGCACGCTTTGTCCGCAGCGTCTGGCAGGGCGCGCTGGTGGTGGACTTTGCGCTCTATCTGCGGGCGCTCGGCTGGTCCGGTGTGCAGATAAGCTGGGTGCTCGCGGCGGCGCTGCTGTTGGGCGCGGCGTTGACGATGGTGCTGGGACCGCTGAGCGACCGCCTCGGCCGACGTCGGTTCCTGCTGGGATACGATCTTCTCCAGGGGGCCGCCGCTGCGGTTGCTTTTGCAACGACTGCACCGCTGCCGCTGGCGGCGGCGGCGATCGTCGGCGGGTTCGGGCGGGGCGGCAACGGCGCCGCGGGTCCGTTTTCACCGGTGGAGCAGGCATGGCTGGCGCAGTGCGTTCCGGCGGCGGAGCGAGGTCCGTTCTATAGCCTGAATGCGGCGCTGGGTTTCCTTGGCATGGCGGCGGGAGCGCTGGTGGCCGGACTGCCCGGATGGATGGCAGGCACGGTTCCGCCCGCATCTGCCTATCGACCGCTGTTTGCGCTGACGGCTGGGCTGTCGCTGGTTGCATTTGTGCTTCTGGCGGCGGGGCGCGACGTGAAGGATACCGCCAGCCCGCGATCATCGGCGCGCGAGCCGGCGGACATGACCGAACGGCGGCGGGAAAATGCGCTGATCTGGCGGCTGGTGGTGGCGAATGCGCTGAACGGTGCCGGGCTCGGGCTGTCCGGCCCGCTGCTTACTTATTGGTTTTCGCTCCGGTTTCATCATGGCCCAGGAAGCCTTGGTCCCATGATCGCGGCCGGCTTCGTTCTTGCCGCCGGAGGTTCGCTGTTCGCGCGCTGGCTGACCCGCCGGATCGGCATGGTGCGCGCCGTGGTCGCGATGCGCACCGCCGGACTGTTGATGCTGCTGGTGCTGCCGTTTGCAACCAGCTTCGCCGTGGCGAGCGTGCTTTATATCGCCCGTACCGTGCTGAACCGCGGCACGAGCGGTCCGCGCTCGGCGCTGAGCATCGGTCTGGTCCGCCCTTCGCGCCGGGGATTTTCCGCGGCGAGCGCCAATGTTGCGGTGCAAATCCCGCGCTCGATCGGGCCGGTTCTGGCGGGCATTTGCTATGATGCGGGGTGGTTTTCCGAACCGTTCGTTGCGGCAGCTTTGTTTCAGGCCGCCTATGTCTGGCTGTACGATCGGAGCTTCCGCAACATAACGACACAGTGAACGCTCGCCGTGGGGTGTGGATCACGGGAGTGTGATGACAAGAGCGCAAACTTTCCTCGATTTCGGTTGCGTACGGATGTACTTACGTTTCGGGCCATGCGTAACGTACGTCGACTGAAACGGTAGGGTCCCGCCTTACAGGGCATTACAGTTTCAAGGCAAGTCAACCGGCACAGAAATAACAGTATCGCCAACTCTGCTGCATCGTGC
>DATDIC010000091.1:0-4552 GCA_036521275.1 Acetobacteraceae bacterium | reverse complement strand
GGATGAGGTGTTCGTGCGACAACCCGATCAGGCGCAGAGCTGGCTGGCGCAAGGCAGCCTGTCGGTCGATGCCGACCCGCAGCTTTGGATGCGGCGTGATATTCTGAACATCGATCATGCGCGCATCGCCCATGTGTCTGTGCAGCGTGACGGGACGACGCTGGCGTTCGACGCGAAAGACGGAAAGCTGACCATGGTGGCGCCCAACGCGCATGCGCCACTGGATGACGACAAGCTGGATGATCTGGCGCGCGGGTTGGAGCAGCTCAATTGCGAGGATGTGGTCCCCGGCGCAGCTCCGACGACCGGTGGGATCGGCCAGACGGTTTTCACCACGACGAACGGACTCGGCGTGACGGTGCGGCTGTATCAGAACGGCAAGACCATGCTGGCGCGGTTCGACGTGACCGGGGATGGCGCTGCAAAAGCCGAGGCGAGCGCGCTGGAAAAGCGCGTGGGGCCGTGGACGTACCAGCTCGCCACCTGGAAGGAGACCGCACTGGTGCCGCGATTGACGGATCTGGAAAAGAAGCCGGACGACAAGGCAGCACCCGGCAACGTATCGCAGTGAGCGACCGGGAATACCCAGTTCGACCGATCGTTGGAATTGGGATCATCGTTCTTAAAGGCGATTCGGTGCTTCTGGTGCGCCGCGGCAAGCCGCCGAATGTGGGAAGCTGGACACTGCCCGGCGGCGCCCAGGAGCTGGGCGAGACGATGGAGCAAGCGGCACGGCGCGAGCTGGCCGAGGAGACCGGGGTCGTTGTCGGCCCGTTGCAGCTCGCCGCCGCGGTGGACAGCATCCGGCCGGACCTTGACGGGCGTGTGCAGTTTCATTACACAATCATCGATTATGCCGGTGCCTGGTTGTCCGGCGACCCGATTGCCGGATCGGATGTGTCGGAGGCAGTGTGGGTGCCGGTCGAGCGGCTGGAGGATTATGCGCTCTGGAGCGAGGCATATCGGGTGATCGACATCGCCCGCCGACTCGTAAGGAGTTGTTCGGAAACAACCGCGTCCTCTCATCATTCCCGCGAAAGCGGGAATCCATCGCCGCCCGCTGGATTCCGGATTTCGCCGGAATGACGGTCGATTCGATGGTTTTCGTGACGAGCCCTCAGTAATTATCCTCGACGCGCTGCAGATGCCGTGTGGCATTACTCGAACTCGCTCCGCGTGAATCGCAGCGCCTCGGTGCGGGCGGTCAGCGCGGAGACCGTGGTTTCGGCAAATCCCGTCTGGCGATGTGCGGTGATCTCCAGTTGCATGGTTACAGTTGCGTCGGTTGCCGCCGCGAGTTCGTCCGTAATGGCGCGGGCGATACGCGCGACCTGTGGGCCGGGGCGCCCGGCATCCACCGGCACGGTCCCGGAAAATCGGCGCTTCGGCGGAACCAGCGGCGCGGGTAATTCCTCGGCAAATCCCCCGGAGCCGGGCCGTATCATACGCTGGCTCGTGTCGGTCGCCGCCTGTCGTTGCGCAATCTCCAGACGCACCAGAACGCCGTCCCCGCGTAGATCGGGAAACAGCACCCGGCCGAACCGTAGGCCGTCATAGCGACCGGTTGTTTCATCCACGCTGTCGGCCCAGGCATAGCCGGCCTCGGCCGGACCAACCAGTTCCTCGATTGCCCCGGCCAGTAGCGTCTCCGTATGCAGCCGTTTCATGTAAAGGTAGCGCGCGCTCCATTCGGCAAGCTCACGCACTGCGATGTGCGCCCGTTCTCCGATCACCCGGTCCAGCAGCATTTTCAGAATTGGCCCGCCGAGCCTGCCCACGACAACAAACCCGTCGCGCGCCGCACGCTCGAACGACGCCTGCGCGATGCTCCGCTCACCGGTCCCGTTCTGCACCGGAGCCGCATGCAAAACGAACCCTTGCAGAGCTACGTCCGCATTGTCGTCCGGCCAGCACGGCACGATCAGGTGCGACCAGGCAGCCCGGATCGCCCGCCGGGCCGCGTAGAACGCCTCGTCCCGCCGCGCCCGCACCGCCGACTGGCGCGACGCCGGCAATTGCAACTCCTGATCCGCGCGGCGCAGGATCGTGGTCCAGGCGATCAGGCGACAGACCGCCCAGCGAGCGTCTTCCAGCAGCGCCGCATCCGCCGCGGCGAACAGCAATGCATTGCGATATTGCCGCTGGACTGAGCCGCGCCGCTCGAGCGCCGAGGCGGCTATCAGCAGGGCAGGTGTATCGGTCCTGGCGCGTGCGGTATGGGGGTAGCGGCCGTCGAGAATGACCAACCGCACGACACGCGAATCTTCCACCAGTGTTGGATCGGTCTCGACCGGTACATGGACACGGGCAAACTTGCTGTCGCCGGTCTCTCCCGCAAGCAGCTCATGCAGCTTCGCATCGGCTTCAGATGCTGGGATGTCGCGGGCGATCTCGGCAGCGAGTTGGTTCAGCGTCGGCTCGGTGGCGAACCAGTAGCGCTCGCCATCACGGTGGAGGAAGGCCGAGGTTTCGGCCAGTTCCCGCACCGCATCGACGAACAGGTTGATTTGCTCACCGGGTTGCGCACAGGCCAGGCGCAGGCGGGCGGCCGTCATGCCGCCGGCGGCTGGGTCCCGCAGCGGCGCCGTGGCCGCGAATACCGCGCGCGCCGCCCGCGTGGCAGCGCGTGGCATGCCGTAGATCTTCCGCTGCGACTCGATCGCCTGCGGCCGGGCTGTTGCGCCGTCCACCTCGCTGTCGAGAATTGCCGCGAAGCGGGGATCGACAGGCTCCAGTGCGATGGCGCGTACCAGCGGGTCCGATAGCAGCAACGATCCGGGCAGGATAAGCGCGCCGTCGTCCTCCGCGTGCCATAGCGCATGGACCACGCCGGCCATCAGCCGCAGCACGCCGCGGGTCTGCTGGAAGGTTTCGTTGGCGCCGGTGGTCCAGACATCCGCGAACAACCGGAACAGCTCGGGATGGATCGGATAGGCGCGAGCAAGTCTGTCGCTGTATTGGCTCTCGGCTGCCTCGTCGGGGAACGACGCTGGGTGCCCACGATACAGGGCAGTGAAGCCATTCACCGTCCTGTCCCGTTCGCTTATGCTTTCCTGATCGATCTGCTCGAACAGACGATGACGGACGATGTCGTACTGCTCGTAACCACTCGCCGGCTGCCAGGGGGAATGGATGCGGCCAAACAGTTTCTCGAGCCGCTGCCGCGCCTCCGCCCCCCGCGTACCCCCCGCCTCGATATCCGACCCGATCAGGGATACGGCAATCAGCGTACGCGGCACTATCTTGCAGGCCTCCGTCAGCGATTGCACGAAGCTGAGGAACGTCTCGAAGGCGCCCCTATCGAGCGCGCGGGCATACGCCACCAGCTCATCGAACATCAGCAGACAGGGTGCGGCCTGCTCAAGAAGCCGTATCAGACGTTCCGATCCCGGCGCGGCCCGGAGCGCCTCCGCTTCTGCCATCAGCTCCAGCCCGGCGTGGCCGGCCAGCCGCCATGCCATCAGGCCCCATGGCGTATGCAGGGGCGGCTCATGCTCGCGCGACAGGCACTGCCCGGCGCCGAGCCCCGTGCCGACCAGAGTGAAACAGCGCGCAGCGGCACCGGAGCCATGCACAACCTGCGCGACTCCAGGCAACGATGCAGGCTCTCCGCACGTAAGAAGATGCCGCAGTGCCAGCATCGTATGCGTCTTGCCGCCGCCGAACCCCGATTGCAGAATGATCACCGGCTCTCCGCCGGTACCGGCGAGCCGCGCGGCCGCGCTCGCCAGCAGCGTCTTCATGCCCTCGGTCAGAAAGGTGATGCCGAAGAACCGTGCCGGGTCCCGGTACTCGGGCGCGGCACGGCCGAGTTCCACGGCTGTGAGGTCGGCGGCAAACTCCGACTGTGTGAAACGGTTCTGCCGCACATCGACATGCGGTCGGGCGACCAGGCGCCAGGGTGTCAAGCCGGACTGCGCCGTCACGCGCGTATCTCGAACAGGTCTTGTGTCGTTGCGGGCCGACGCGCATGAACGCGATCGGCAATGCTGCGCCATTCCTCGGCCACGCGGTTCCACACCAGCGCCTCGGCCGCCCAGCCGCGCCGGTCGCACAACGCGTACAGCCGATAAACAAGAGCACGCACGGCTTCCCGATTGGCCAACCGGACCATCACCCGCGCGGCGCTGTCGTGCCCGCCATCCGCTGCGATCAGCGATCGGGCAAGCTGCTGCGCGCCGGACCAGATCGCCGCCGTCGCGCCGTGCGCAGCCGCTGGCCGTTTCATTTCCTCGCGGCGTGCCAGCCGGACCTTACCTGCCTCCGCGATCACGATACCGTTCCGCACCAACGCCGCAAGAGGGATATTGCGCGCATTTGCAACCAGAATTGCCTGTCCGCTCGGCTGAGCCTCCCAACACGCCTGCTCGAACCAGTCCAGCGCGAAGCGTGTGGGCAAATCATAACCGACGTCGTCGTCTTGCTGGATGTCATCCAGCACCTGGTTGATCAGCGCCAGAGCGGCACGGACTGTCATCTTGTCCCCCGAATGCTCCAGCACCGCGGCGAAGCGGGTGAATGCGGCCATGCCCGGCCCGATCGCCGATTGCGC
>DATDIC010000090.1:0-3369 GCA_036521275.1 Acetobacteraceae bacterium | reverse complement strand
CACTGGTGCTATCCACGCGCGGGGTTGCGCTTCTTCCGGCTTCCATCGACAGCTATCTGCCGCCATCGATCGTCAGCCGCTGCTTCGGTGAAGAGCAACCGATGATCGATCTGGTGCTGGGATATCACCGGGCGAACAAGCCGCCTGTCCCCGGGAGATTTCTCGCGAGGATTGCCGAGCTGTCGGCGCACGTGAAGAATGCGGCGGATGCCGGATCGAAAGCGGTGGCGTTGACGTCGAGCCCGCGGGACAGGCCGGCACGCGAGGATGGGGCGGCGCCGCTGATCCGGGCCGCTGGTGTTGGTCGGGTTTTTCGGGCGGGCAAGACGATCGATGGAACTGAGACGATTGGTTGATGCGGTGACCGGCGGCGGCGCCCAATGGGCTTTTTTCCTGCGGGGAAGGGGGCGATGAGCCGCGTGCGCCGGTGGTGGATCGCCGGATCTGTGGTGGCGCTGAGCGCGGTGGCGATGGCGGGTGCTGCGCGTGCCGCGGCATTGCCGGTGAGCGGGACGTGGATCATCCGCGATCTCGTGCTGCGCATCTTCGACTGCCAGAGCCTGGTCTGCGGGCGGATCGTGTGGCTGCGGGACCCGGCCCGGCGACCGGCCCAGTGCGGCATGACCATCGTCTGGGGGCTGAAAGCGAGCGGCCCGGACCGGTGGAGCGGCGGGTCCATTCTCGATCCGGACAAACGGACTGTGTACCGGCTGTCGGCGGAGTTCGAGCCGGACGGGACGTTGCATGCACGGATATTCAGGGGTGTGCCGGTGCTGGGACGGACGGAGGTGCTGCGGCGGGTCGATCTGCGGGAGTTTAGCGGACAGTGCTGAACGCCGGAGGGGGTTGACGCCCCGGCTGACGGGATGAGTGGCGGACGGTCAGCCGGCGCGGCCGTCGGCGCTGGTCAGCAGGCGAAACCATAGCAGCCGGCGCACCACCAGGAAGGCCAGCAGGGGCACCAGAGCATAGGCTCCGAACAGCCGGGCCGCTGCCAGGGCGGCGCCGGCCGGGCCGCCGGGGACGGTCATTCCGGCCAGGTTCGTCATCATGCCGCCCAAGGCCGTGCCGAGCGCGTTGGCGATCATGATCACCATGGTGATCGAGGTGGCGGCGAGGTCCTTCTCGGTGTCTGGGGCGAAGGCGAAGACCTTGGCGCACAGATGCGGCCAGGCGAGGCCGATGCCGAGGCCCTGGGCGAACAGGCAGGCGCCGATCGCCCAAAGCTGCGGCTCGTCGGCCAGGATGCCGGGCTGCGGCACCAGCAGGCGCATGCCGGCAATGGCTCCGGCGCCGAGCAGCGGGCCGGCGGTGAGCAGGGTGCGGGCGCCGGCTTCGCCTCGGCTGGAGCCGCCGACGGCACCGGTGGTCCAGCCGGCCGACATCAGCGCGGAGAGATAGCCGGCGTGCAGCGGCGTCATGCCATGCAGCATTTGCAGGAAATAGGGGACGAAGATCTCGGTGGTGACGCTGATGATGAGCAGCAGCATCGTCGCGTAGGCGGCACCGAGGGGAGTTGCCGGATTGCAGGCGCCGTGGGGGAGCAGGCGGTGGCCGTGCGATTCCAGCCAGACGAAGGCGCCGAGACCGGTCAGCGCGACGGCGAGCCAGGCGGCGTTGGCGGTGGCCTCGGTTGCGCTGCCGCCGATGGAGATGGCGAGCGCACTGCCCACCAGGATGCAGATGTTGAGCAGCGCGAGCGGTGTGCGCGGTGGGGCGGGCGGCACGAGGTCGGCGGGGAGCGATCGTTCGACGAGCAACAGGAGCAGCGGGGCGAGGGCGAACACTGACCAGAAGGCGGCGCGCCAGGCATCGTACTGGGCGAACACGCCGCCAATGGCGGGCCCCGCCAGCGTGGCGATGCCCCAGGCCGCGGAGCTGACCGACAGGGCGCGCGACCAGAGCGAGGGGTGGAACAGCGTGCGCACCATGCTGAAGGAAAGCGCGGAGAGCGTGCCGGCGCCGACGCCCTGGATCAGGCGGCCCAGCAGCAGCACCGGCATCGACGGCGCCAGCGCGCAGAGCAGCGTGCCGAGCGCGAAACATGAGAGCGCCGCGCGGTAGCTGCCGCGGGCCCCGACGCGTGCCAGCAGCCGCACGCAGAGCGCGCCACCGAGGACGGAGGCGGCGACGTAGAGCGTGGTGCTCCAGGCGAAGAAGCGCAGCCCGCCGATCTCGTGGACGACGGTGGGCAGGATGGTGACGACGATGAAGGTGCTGATGGCGTGGATGATCATGCCGCCGCCGATCACGGCACTGCGGGCGGCGTTGTCGCCGCGCAGCAGTTCCAGCCATCCGCTCTGGCGCATTAAAGCCGATCGCGCCTGACTGGGACCTGTGCGATGCTCGGAGCGCGTGGATCTGCCGGCGAGCAGGGAACTGCGGCATCGTCAGTCACGCTGAAGATCGTGTGGCAGGCGGGCTGTCGCGTCATGTCGGCAGCGTCGTCCAGTTCGCCGGCGGGCGCCAGCGGCGTATCGGCATGGCGGTGCTGACGGTTTGAGGGTGCGCCCGGGGTCCGTTTGGGGCGGGTCTGTTGCGGCTAGCCGCCCGACGAAGCGCGAGGCAGGTTCGCGCCTGCGTTCCTGCCTCGCTATCGTCCCATGGAAACGCGTTCAGACCTTAAGCTGTTCGCCGATCGGCAGATCCCGAATTCGCTTCCCGGTCGCCGCAAAGATCGCGTTGCACAGCGCCGGCGCGAATGTCGCCTGCGGCGGTTCCCCAACACCGCCGGAAGGTACATTCCAGTCCGCCGGGACAATGTGCACATTCACATTCAGCGGCACCTCGGTTATCCGCGGCAGCAGATACGTATCGAAATTCGACTGCTCTGCGCGGCCCTGTTTGAAGGTGATCTCGGCATGCTTCGCGATTGCGGTCCCTATCACTGCCGCACCTTCGGTCTGCGATCGTATCCGTTCCGGATTGATATAGAACCCGCAATCCACGGCGGTATCCACCCGCGGGATACTTAGGTTTCCTTTATCATCTACCCGGACATGCACTGCCGTCGCGATATAGCTCAAAAAGCTGCGATGCGCTGCAATGCCCAGACCCTCGCCCTTCGGCAGCGCCTTGCCCCAGCCGATCTGCTCCGTTGCGAGCTCGACGACGCGACGCAGCCGCGCCGTTTCGATAGGATAAGTCTCTACCGGATCACCGTAGTTCCAGAAGTCCGTCACTGCCCGGAACTTGGTCGGGTCCATCACCCGATCCGGCCCGATAAGTTCCAGCAGCATGTCCCGTTGATCGCGACCCAGCGCGGCTGCGATCTCCCCCACCATCGACTGTACCGCGAACGCATGCGGGATGTTGGAAACCGAACGGAACCAGCCGATCCGCACGTGCGCCGTGCACGCCGGATTCTCA
>DATDIC010000089.1:0-3680 GCA_036521275.1 Acetobacteraceae bacterium | reverse complement strand
TCGGCATCCGCGTGCTTGCCGCGGGAGCCTTGTCTGGCGACGCTGAACGGCACCCGATTGCCAGCCCGGCGCCGGCGCCGATCGGCTCCGCGCACGACTACGCGGCGGACCTCGCACGTGCACAGCGCCTGCGGGCGCTGGTGACGGAGGGGCATGCCGTCACTCTGGCCGAAGCGGCCGTGCGTTACGTGATTGCGCATCCGGCCATGAGCACCGTCTTGATCGGTACCGCCACGATCGACCAACTGGAGCAGGCGATCGCTGCGGCCGAAAAGGGGGCGCTGTCGCCGGCAGCGTTGCAGAGGGCGGCGGTGTTGCAGCGTGAGTTTGCCGGAGAGGCCCGGTAGGGGCTGGCGCCGTGCGGTTCTGCTGAGGCGGCGGCAGAGACGTGGGTGCCCGGGCCAAGCTTGGCCAAGCCGGGCACGACGATTGCCGCCCGGGCACGATGGTTGCTGCCCGCGCGCGGTGGCGGTCGGGTCAGGCGTGCTGGTATGGTCGCAGCAGCCGTTCCGCGTTCGCCTGGGCTTCGGCCAGGGCGGCTTTCGGTGTCTTGGTACCAGCCAGTGCCGCTTCCAGTGCGCTGTTCAGGGGCAGCGTGACCTGCTGGTTCTGGTGCGTGGACAGTTCCGGAACCGCATAAGGAAGCTGGTCGCGCGCGACTGCCGCCTGCGGAAAACCGCTGACATATTCCTTCATGCGCGGTGTCTCCCACGCGTCGGGACGCGTGGCGACATAACCGGTATCCATGCCCCATTGCGCGGCCCGTTCCGGCGACGTGACCCATTTCACGAACAGCAACGAGGCATCACGCTCGGCTTTCGTCGCGGTGCTGAAGATGTGGAAATTGGCTCCGCCCGTCGGCGTGCCGCGCTGTTTGTCGGCCGGCAGCATGGCGACGCCGAACGGGAATTTCGCGTTGCTTTTCACGAACGTAAGATTGCCCGTGGTGGTCCACATCATCGCGGTGCGTCCGGCGACGAAATCATTGGGCGTGGTGCCCCAATCGAGCACGCCCGGCGCCTGCACGCCCTCTTTCCCGAGCGACACCCAGTAGTCCAGCGCCTCCACCGCCCCGGGGGAGCTGAAATAGGTCTGGTTGCCGACGCCGCGGTTCATCAGTTCCTGGCCGGCTTCCGCCGCAAGCGCCTGGTACAGCCAGTATGTGCCGCCGGTGGCCGGGATCTGCACGCCCCAGCGACTGACATTGCTGCCGGACTTCACCACCAGCTTGCGGCCCATCTCGGTCTGCTCGATCCAGGTGGTCGGCGGCTTCTCCGGGTCGAGCCCCACTTCCTTGAAGGCGTCCTTGTTCCAGTATAGCACCGCCGTGGAGCGTTGGAACGGCACGCTCCACACATGGTCCAGCACGTTGCCGTTGGCCATGAATGCGGGCCAGAAGCCTTTGAGCCAGGCCTTGTCTTCCGCCGTGTTGGCGAGTTCGTCGATCGGCACGATGGCGTCCAGATCGATCAGGCTGAACACCTGAATGGCCCCGAGCATCGCCAGCGGCGGCGCCTTGCCGCCCTTGAAGGCGGTGACCGCCTTGGCGATCGTGTCGTCGTAGTTGCCGGAATAGACCGGCTTGATGCTGATGTCCGCATGCAGCTTGTGGAAATCCTGTGCGTACCCGTCGATGATCTTGGTGATCGGCCCGGCCGCCGCGATCGGAAAGAAGAACGGGATTTCCAGCACCGCGTTCTGCGCGCGCACGATGGCCGGCGCAGCGAGTGGCGCGCCAGCCAGGGCGGCGCCCCCGGCAAGCAGGGCGCGGCGGGTGAGTTGCGGCATCTGGTCTTCCTCCCTGTGTCAGGCCAACGCCGGCTCGCGGATGAGGCGGGCGCCCGTTGTGGCGTCGAAAAGATGCACCGACGCGAGCGGAAACGCGAGTCGGATCACGTCGCCGGAATGCGCGGGAGAACGGCCAGGGAGACGGGCCTGCAATCGATGTGGCGTCGCGACGATGTGCCCGGTCAGCACGGTATCGGCGCCGAGATATTCGCTGTGCTCGATCATCAGGTCGACCACTGGGTCGAACCCGTTTGGCCGGGCGATGGCGAGCGATTCCGGACGGATGCCCGCAAACAGCTCGGCGTTGGTGACCGGGGCCAGAATGGGACCCTCGGTCCCGGCGATCGCCAACCCGTCCGCCGTTGGCGTCAGCGGCAGCAGGTTCATGGGCGGCGAGCCGATGAAGCCGGCGACGAACATCGTTGCCGGATTATCATACACCTCGGCCGGCGGCGCGGCCTGTTCCATGCGCCCGCCACGCAGCACGACGACCTGGTCCGCCATGCTCATCGCCTCGGTCTGGTCATGCGTGACGTAGATCATGGTCAGGCCCAGGCGCCGCTGGAGTGCCACGATCTCGCGCCGCATCTCGGCGCGAAGCTGAGCGTCGAGGTTCGACAGCGGCTCGTCCATCAGGCAGACGGGCGCCTGCGCGACGATGGCCCGTCCCAGCGCCACGCGCTGCTGCTGCCCGCCGGAAATCTGCGAGGGCTTGCGGTCGAGCAACTGGCGGATGCCCAGCAGGTCCACCGCCTGGGCAAGCCGGCGATCCCGCTCCATGCGGGAAACGCCCCGCGCCTTCAGGCCAAACAGGATGTTTTCGGCGACCGATAGATGGGGAAACAGTGCATAGGACTGAAACACCATGGCGACGCCGCGCGCGGCGGGCGGCAGCGTGGTCACGTCGCGGCCGCCGATGCGGATGCGCCCCGATGAGGGCAGGTCCAGCCCGGCGATCATCCGCAGACAGGTCGTCTTGCCGCAGCCGGAGCCGCCCAGCAGCACCGTGAAGCCACCGCCCGGAACGGTGATGCTGACGCCATCCAGGACCAGGGTCTGGCCAAACGACTTGGTCAGGCCCTGCAGGTCGAGAGCGGGTCCGGCGGTGATGAATGGGATCGGGGTCGTCATCCGGGATGGGGCTGGTGTGATGGCGGGAGCCAGATTACCCGCTCCCGGTGGCGGGCGCGAGCGGGTTGACCGGCCTGGCGGTGGTGCTTATCACCGTCGCCCGGCCGAACGGGTGCGTAGCTCAGCGGTAGAGCACCGTCTTCACACGGCGGGGGTCACAGGTTCAATCCCTGTCGCACCCACCATCGGGCGATTTCCATTCAGGCTGCCTGGGGCGAATGCCGAGCTTGGCATAAGACATTTGAAACGATGGCAGACGCGTTCGTCGTGTTGCGTGGCCGGCGTCTCATCAGTCTCGGGCGGGTGAGGCGAACGCCGTCAACAGCCTCAGCCTGTCATCACCCCATATCGGCAATTCAAGCCGTCTCGGCGAGCACCAGCCGTCGTTTTGCCACTGGCTTCAATGGCATGGCGGCGTACACGTCCTTGACTGCCTCGGTGATCGTGACACCGGCAAAGCCGGGGGCAATTCGCCGGCCGACACGCTCCAGAAACGGTCCGCTGCGCAGCACCAGCCGGCGCGTGCTGGGCGGCAGATAGAGCGCCGTGTCACGTCGTTCCACCCGGAACAACGCGCCCGCCAGCAGCCGCCCCACCTGGCCGAACGAGTACGGCTGGCCGTGTCCGAACGGGGTAGATTCGACATAGGCCCACAGGCTGCTGCGGTTCGGCGTGACGATCAGCAGGCGTCCGTCATCCTTCAGCACGCGCCAGATCTCCCGCAGCAGCCGCCGCGCATTGTCGGCGGCCTCCAGCCCGTG
>DATDIC010000088.1:0-8009 GCA_036521275.1 Acetobacteraceae bacterium | reverse complement strand
GGACGAGTTCGCGGTGCTGGGGATTCAGACCACGATTCCGCTGCATCGGCGCATTGTCGATGAGGCGTCGTTCCAGCGCGGGGATTACACGATTCACTGGCTGGAACGCTTCGTCGCCGGCTGAGTACACGACGGTCATTCGGGAATCCAGGTGCGGCGGTGGATTCCCGCTTTCGCGGGAATGACGGGGTGATCGGGAAGGACGGGGAGCGGGAATGAGGAGACGACGCGGTTGTTGCCGCACGACTCCCTATTGCAACCGGATGACGCGGGACAGGAACTCCCGCGTGCGGGGTTGTTTCGGTGCGCGGAGGATGTCGCGCGGATCACCCTGTTCGACGATCAGCCCGTCATCCATGAACACCAGCTCATCGGCGACTTCCCCGGCAAAGCCCAGCTCGTGCGTGACGACGATCATGGTCATCCCCGACCCTGCCAGATCTTTCATGACATTCAGCACGTCGCCGACAAGCTCGGGGTCCAGAGCGGAGGTCGGCTCGTCGAACAGCATCAGCTTGGGCTGCATGGCGAGTGCCCGGGCGATGGCCACGCGCTGCTGCTCCCCGCCCGAAAGTTGCGCTGGATAATTGTTCTGCTTGTCAGCCAGCCCGACGCGGTCCAGCAGTTCCAGCGCGTATTTGCGGGCCTGGTCGGGGTGGACGCGCTTCACCCGGACTGGCGCTTCGATGATGTTCTGCAGCGCGGTCATGTGTGGGAACAGATTGAACTGCTGGAACACCATGCCGATGCTCTGGCGCATGCGGGCCACGTCGCGTTCCGGCAGTTCATAGAGCCGGCCCCTGTGTTCCCGGTAGCCGACCAGTTCGCCATCCACGCGCAGCCGGCCACTGTCGAACGGTTCAAGATGATTGATGCAAGCGAGCAGCGTGCTTTTGCCTGACCCGGACGGGCCGATGACGCAAAGCACCCGGCCGGTGGCCACGTTCAGGTTGATGCCGCGAAGCACCTCTCGCGTGCCGTAGGTTTTCCGCAAGCCGCGGATTTCGACCATGTCAGCCAATGGGCGGCCCGGCCGATTTCATCGGGATGTGAATTTCCGTTCCAGGAAATGCTGCCCGACCGACAGCACCGACACGATCGCCAGATACCACAGCGATGCGACGATCAGCAGCGGGATGGTCTGGTAGGTGCGCGAATAGATAAGCTGCGCCGTGTACAACAGCTCCGCCAATGCCAGGACGCTTACCAACGAGGTGTTCTTGACCATGGAGATCACCTCGTTGCCGACCGGCGGGATGATCACCTTCATGGCTTGCGGCAGGATGATGCGGCGATAGATCATCATTCGCCGCATGCCGAGCGCCAGGGCAGCCCTGTTCTGCCCGGCGGGCACCGACACGATGCCGGCGCGGATCACCTCCGCGGTGTACGCCGCCTGGCTCAGTCCCAGTCCGGCGAGTGCCGCGAACAGCGGCGTGATCAAGGTGTTGGTATCCACGCTGAACAGCGTGCGGCCGAACGGCACATGTAGCGAGATGTTGGAATAGAGCGCGCCGAAATTGTACCAGAAGATCAGTTGCACAAGCACCGGAACACTGCGGAAGAACCAGATATATACCCAACTGATCGTCGAGAGCAGGCGATTCCGCGAAAGCCGGAACAGGGCGAGAATGGTGCCCAGCACTAGGCCGATCACCATCGCCGCGACCGTGAGTTCCAGCGTGCGGCTCAGCCCGGCGAGGATTTGCGGATCGAAGATGTACTGGCCAACCACCGGCCATTCAAAGGCGGGATTGGTGGCAACGCTGTATAGGACCGCTGCGACCAGCAGCAACACAATCGCTGTGGCGACCCAGTTGCCCGGATGGCGCAGGGGTACGACTTTCTGCTGCGAGCCCTGATCAACCGAGGAGACCATATTCCTCTCGATGGTCAGCTTGCCGTCCCGGTGGGATTGAGCGGCACCTTCTTGATGGCGCCGCTTTGCAGGCCCCATTTCTGCACGATCTTCTGATAGGTTCCGTCATCGATCAGGTGCTGGATCGCCGCCTGCAGCACGGGCGACAGATCGGAACCTTTCGGCAGCGCGACGCCGATATAGCTGAGGTCGGTATATTTCCCCACCACCTTGGTGCGCCCGGCCGATTGCCCGACGAAATAGCTGACCGCGGTCGAGCCGATCCAGAACAGATCGGATCGCCGGCTCATCAGGCTGTCCGCCGCGCTGGCACCGTCGTTGAATGTCATTATGTCGATCGGCGGCTTGCCCAGTTCCTTGCAGCGTGATTGGTGCGCGGTGGCGAACTCCACCTCGCGGGAGCCGCGCGTGGTTGCGACCTTCAGTCCGCAAAGATCGTCCAGGCTGTTCACCTTGATGTTCGAATCGGCGCGCGCGGCGAACAGCTCGTTGCTGAGCAAGGTGCCGACCATGTCCACGACTTTCTCACGCACATCCGTCACGCCCATCTGGCCGACCGCCGCATCGAATCGCTTCGATTGCAGGCCGGGAATAAGGGAGTCGAAGGTGGTCGGCCGGATCTCCAGCTCCAGCCCGAGGCTTTGCGCAGCGGCGCGCAGTATGTCGATTTCCCATCCGCTGATGTCGCCCTTTGCGTCGCGGAAATCATCCGGGGGCGAGCCGAGTGCGACGGCGACGGTAAGCTTCTTCGCTTCCGCGATGCGCGGCGGCAGGCGCTTGATCAGGTCCGGCTGCGCGGTCTCGGTTGCCACGGAAGCTGTGTCCGTGCTGGCGGCCGATGCGATCGGCGCGGCGGCACCGCACGCGAGGGCGGCAAGCAGGGCGAAGCCGGCCAGAAAGAAGGTGTTTCGCGGCGTTATCATCTGGATTTCCGGACTGTGGGTTGGTTCCGTGCAGCCGTCGGCTTGGCCGATCTCGTTGCGCAAGCGGCCGATGGATAGTGTACGGGATGATCGGCATGGGCTCAAGCAGCCGGGAACCGCGCGTTGCTGGACCATCGGCCGATGACCGGCAAGAATGCCAGTCCCTGGAGATTCGCGAGAAGCAATGTCTGTTTCGCTCGGCATCGATGTTGGTGGTACGTTCACGGACCTTGTGGCGCTGGATCATGAGTCGGGCCACGGCACGATATGGAAGGAAAGCACGACGCCGGACGATCCTGCCCGCGGCGTGGTGGAGGGGATACGGCGCCTGCTGACCGAACATCGTATCGCGGCCGCCGAGATCGGCCGCGTGGTGCATGCGACCACGCTGTTCACCAATGCGCTGATCGAGCGCAAGGGCGCGCCCACCGGGCTGCTGACCACTGCCGGCTTCGCCGATATCCTGGAGATCGGGCGCGAACGGAAATACGAGCTGTACGACTTGGCGATCGAGATGCCGCGCCCGCTGGTGCCGCGCCCGTGGCGGCGTGAGGCCGTGGAGCGGCTGGCGCCGGACGGCCGCGTGGAAATCCGCCTCGATATGGATGCCGCGCTGCGCGAGGTGGAATGGCTGGTGCAGCAGGGCGTGCGCAGCCTGGCGATCGTGTTCTTGCACGCTTACGCCAATCCGGCGCACGAGCAGCAGGCCGCGGCCGCGATCGCGCGCCGCTTCCCGCAGCTTTCGCTGTCGCTGTCTTCCGCGATAGCGCCGGAGATACGGGAGTATCCGCGCACCAGCACCACGGTTGCCAATGCGTATGTGCAGCCGCTGGCAGAGAGCTATCTCGATCGGTTGGAAACGGTGCTGAGCGATCTCGGCATCGGCGGACAGTTGCTGCTGATGCTGTCCAGCGGTGGACTTGCGCCGATCACCGAGGCACGGCGCGTGCCCGTCCAACTGCTGGAAAGCGGCCCGGCGGCGGGGGCGTTGGCGGGCGCCGTGTTCGGCCACAGTGCCGGGCTGGATCGCGTGCTGGCGTTCGACATGGGCGGCACCACGGCGAAGCTCGCCATCGTGGAGGCCGGGGAGCCGCTGGTGGCCTGGGGTTTCGAAGCGGCGCGCCAGAAGCGCTTTCTGCGTGGCAGCGGACTGCCGATCCAGATCGCCACGGTCGAGCTGATCGAGATTGGCGCGGGTGGCGGCTCCATCGCCCGGCAAGGTGCGTTGGGCACGCTGCAGGTGGGACCGGAGAGCGCCGGGGCGATGCCGGGGCCGGCCTGCTATGGGCGCGGCGGCGAGGATGTGACGGTTACGGACGCTGACCTGACGTTGGGGTGCCTCGATCCGGAGTATTTTCTCGGTGGCGCGATGCGGATCGACACGGCCGCGGCGCACAGCAGCCTGAGCCGCTTGGCAGCCGAGATCGGGTTGCCCGCGCAACGGGTGGCGGCGGGCATCCGGGCGTTGGTGGATGAAACCATGACTGGCGCCGCACGGGTGGCCATCGCGGAGCGGGGCGAGGCGCCGCCGGACTACGCACTGTTGGCCACCGGCGGGGCCGGACCGCTGCATGCGTGGGAGGTGGCGCGCCGCCTGGGGGTGCGGCGGATCCTGTGCCCACCGGGTGCCGGGGCTGGCAGCGCGCTGGGAATGCTGATGGCGCCGGCACGGGTGGATCGCGCGGCTTCGGTGAATGCTCTGCTGGACAGGGTGGAGTGGCAGGCGATCGATGCCACGTTCGGCCGCCTGATCGCGGAGGGAGTGACGGTGATCCAGGCCGCGGGTGGCGATATGGACCGGTTGCGGATGCAACGTATGGCTGACCTGCGCTATGCCGGGCAGGGTTTCGAGGTGACCGTCACATTGCCGGATGCGCTGTCGGCGGAGGTCGTGCAAGCGGCGTTCGAAGCGCGGTATGGCGCGCTGTTCAACCGAACCGTGCCGGGTGCCGCGGTGCAACTGGTGACTTTGCGGCTGTCGCTGACAGCGCCGATCCGGGGAACGCAGCGCAGCGTTACGCTGCATCGACGGACGGGGCAGCAGCAGCCGGTGAAGGGCCGGCGGATGGTGGGCTTCGCCGAGGGCGAGATCATGACCGATGTGTACGACCGTTACGCGCTGCAGCCGGGGATGCAATTCGCCGGCCCGGCGGTGATCGAGGAAAGCGAAAGCACGTTCGTGATTGGCCCGGATGGCCGCGCCGAGGTGCTGGCTGACGGCGCGATCCTGGTGGAGCTTCCGGCGTGACGGCGACGTTCGATCCGATCGAGCTGGAGCTGTTGTGGCGACGGCTGATCTCCATCGTGGACGAGGCTGCCGCCGCGATGGTGCGCACCAGCTTTTCGACCCTGGTGCGGGATAGCTATGACTTCAGTTGCATTGTAACGGATGCGGCGGGGCAGTCGCTGGTCCAGGCAACCGAAAGCATCCCCAGCTTTATCGGCACGCTGCCGGCAACGGTGAAGCATTTCCTGCGCCGCTTCCCGGCGGACCGGCTGGCCGAGGGGGATGTGCTGATCACCAATGACATCTGGATGGGAACCGGCCATCTGAATGACATCACGGTGGCGAAGCCGATCTTCGTGGCTGGCCGGCTGGCGGCGTTCAGTGCCTCCACCGCGCACGCGCCGGATATCGGCGGCAAGATACGCAGCCCCGAGCCGCGCGAGGTGTTCGAGGAAGGATTGCAGATACCGCCCATGAAGCTGGTGCGCGGCGGCGCGGTGGACGAGACCTTGCTGACCATCCTGCGGCAGAATGTCCGCACGCCCGAACAGACTGTCGGCGATCTGTGGGCGCAACTGGTTGCGCTGGACACGATGGAAGATCGGCTGCTGGCATTCCTGAAGGGTGCAGGATTGCGGGACCTGGGGACACTGGCCGAAGCGATTCATGGGCGCTGCGAGCAGGCCATGCGCACCGCGATATCGGCGCTGCCGGATGGGACGTATCGCAGCGAACTGCAGACCGACGGGCTGATGGACACGCCTATTGCCATCCGCATGGCCCTGACGATTGCTGGCGATACGATAGAAGTGGATTATGCGGGCACCGATCCGCAGGTGGATCGGGCGATCAACTGTGCGCTTTGCTACACCTATGCGATGACGATGTACGGCGTGAAGCTGTGCACCAGCGCGACGCTGCCGAACAATGAAGGGGCGTGGCGGCCGATCCGCCTGCTGGCGCCGCCGGGCTGCATCGTCAATCCGCAGTTTCCCGCCTCGGGCGGATCGCGTATGCTGATCGGGCATTATCTGCCCATGCTGGTGTTCGGCTGCCTGGGCCAGGTGGTGCCGGAACGGGTGATTGCGGCTTGCGGGTCGCCGATGTGGGGGATGAACCAGGCCGGCGTGCATGCGGGCAACAAGCCGTATGCCAACATGTTCTTCTTCAACGGCGGCATGGGGGCAGGGCAGGGGCGGGACGGACAGAGCTGCCTGTCCTGGCCGTCCAACGTGTCTTCCACCAGCATCGAGATCAGCGAGCAGATCGCGCCGCTGCGCTTCCATTACAAGCGCCTGCGGCCGGGCAGTGGCGGCGCGGGACGCCGACGCGGCGGGCTGGGCCAGGAGATTCTGATCGAAAGCCGGTCGGATACACCGATCGCGGTTTCGTTCCTGGCGGAACGAACCGTCATTCCGGCGTTTGGGCTGGCGGGTGGCGAGCCGGGGGCAACTGGGATGCTGCGGGTCAACGGGGAGGCTGTAGACCCCAAGCGGCAATATGTGCTGCGGCAGGGCGATACGGTGCTGCTGGCTACACCCGGCGGAGGCGGGCATGGTGCCCCACGGCTGCGCGACCCGGTGCTGCTCGCCGATGATGCGAAGGCAGGCTACACAAGCGTCCGGATCCAGGGAGAGGAATAATGATCGTGAAACGGCGCGCGCTGCTGGCGACTGCTTCGGTGCTGACGTTGCTGCGTGGCGTGCGAGTGCTGCGCGCCGCCGAACCCATTCATATCGGTGCGCTGTTTCCGCTGACCGGCAACTCCGCCGGCGCGGGCCAGGAATGTCGGGAAGCGATCGAGGTCGGGCAGGAGATCGTCAATAACGCGCACCCTGAGCTGGCGCCGCTGCCGCTGGCGGCGACCGGCGGGCTGCCGAACCTGGGCGGTGCGCCGATCGAGACGATCTTCGTCGATCATCGCGGCGATCCGGCGCTGGCGCAGACTGAGACGCTGCGCCTGATCACGCAGAACCATGTGCCGGCGCTGATCGGCAGCTACCAGTCCAACACGGCGCTGACCGCGACGGCCGTGGCGGAGCGCTATGGGGTGCCATTCGTGGTGAGCGACTCGGTCGCCGCCAATATCACCCAGCGCGGCTTCAAATGGACCTTCCGGGTGACGCCGATCGCACCCAATTTCGCCGAAACCTATATGCGCTTCATCCAGCAGATGAAGCAGGGTGGGAAATCGATCGACAAGGTGGCGATCGTTGCGGAGAACACCGATTATGGCACCTCGGTCGGTGATGCGATCGAGGCCGCGGCGAAATCGGCCGGCATCCCGGTCGCCACGCGCGTGCGCTATTCGGCGAACAGCCCCGACATGTCTTCGGAAGTGCTGACGCTGAAGAACGCTGATCCTGCTGTGGTGCTGTTCGTCAGCTACACGTCCGATGCGATTCTGTACATGAAAACGATGAAGTCGCTGAATTGGCTGCCGCCGATGATTATCGGTGACAGTGCGGGGTTTTCCGATCCGTCCTTCGTCAATTCGGTCGGCGACCTGGCGCAAGGCGTGTTGAACCGCAGTGCCTGGTCGCCGGGCAAGGCTGGCGGCGTGACGCAGAAGATCAATGCGCTGTTCAAGGCGAAGACCGGACGCGACATGTCGGATGCAAGCGGGCGCGTCATGCAGGCATTCTTCGTGCTGGCCGACGCGATCAACCAGGCGGGCGCGGCGGTTCCGGGAAAGATTCAGGCGGCGCTGCAAGCGACGGACCTGAAACCGGACCAGCTTATTGTCGGCTATAGTGGCGTGAAGTTCGATGCGTCCGGGCAGAACAGCGAGGGCGCCACTTACATTACCCAGCTCGATGACAAGAGCTATGTCACCGTCTGGCCGGCCGATGCGGCGGCGGCGGCGCTGGTTTGGCCGATGCGCGGCTGGCGGGCCTGATCCGCCGATCAGTGCGCGGCGGGCAATTCCGCCAGCTCGATCAGCACGTTGCCGGTGGAGGCAGGGTCTATGAACGCGATC
>DATDIC010000087.1:0-3336 GCA_036521275.1 Acetobacteraceae bacterium | reverse complement strand
GCTGTGAGGTGGTTGATCAACCCCGGCGAGTCAAGCACATCGGCGTGATCCGCCCAGCCAAGCAGTGCATTTCTCAGTCGTTCGCAGCTTGGCGGCAGGACGACCGCTGCGAAAGCATGCTCCACATCGTGCAACAGGCTGGGATGGCGCAGCAGGATGGCGGTGAGAATGCGCCCGCGCTCGATCGTTGCCGAACCTTCGGAGGGCGGCGTGCGTGGCACGCGCGACGGCGGCGGCTTGCCGCGACGACGGCGGGCAAAGAACCGGTCCAGCAGCGCGGTGCGGTATTCGCGCGCCAGGGCGCGGTCGGGAATGCGGTTCGCGGCATCCACCAGCCGGTGCTGCAGCGAGGCACGCTGCTCCACCGTGGCATCGCCGATGGTCTCGCGCAGCAGGTCGTACAGCGCCTCCGCCAATGGGCGGGCGGCGTTGAGGATCGCTTGAAAGCCGGCTTGCCCCTGCTGGCGGACCAGGGTGTCGGGGTCCTCGCCGGCGGGGAGCGAGGCGATTTTGAGGGTGCGGTCGGGGGCGAGCAGCGGCAAAGCGAGTTCCGCGGTTCTGGCGGCGGCGCGGGCGCCGGCAGCGTCGCCGTCGAAGCACAGCACTGGGGCGGGGGAGAGGCGCCAGAGCTCCGGGAGCTGATCCTCGGTCAGCGCCGTGCCGAGTGGCGCGACGGCGCCGGCGAACCCGGCCTGATGCAGCGCAATCACGTCCATGTAGCCTTCGACCACCACGAGCTCGGCCTTGCCATGTGTTTCGCGGGCAAGATCGAGCCCGTAGAGACTGCGACGCTTGGCGAACAGCGTGGTTTCCGGGCCGTTCAGGTATTTCGGCTGACCGTCGCCGAGGATGCGGCCTCCGAAGCTGATCACGGTGCCGCGTCGGTCGCGGATCGGGAACATCACGCGATTGAAGAACAGCTCGTAGGTGCGGCCGGTGTCGGGGTCGGCGCGCATCAGCCCGGCTTCGATCAGCAGGTCCGTGGTGACGCCTTCACGGCTCAGCTCCGCGGCCAAGGCGCCGCGGTTTTCGCCGGACCAGCCGAGCCCGAAGCGGCGGATCGTGTCCTGGGTCAGGCCGCGACCGAGCAGGTAGTCGAGCGCGCGGCGACCTTCCGGCAGGAACAGGCGGCGTTGAAAGCTGGTTGCGGCCATTTCTAGCGCGCCGGCCAGCGTGTGGCGGCGGTGCTCCATCTCGGCCAGGGCGGGGGAGAGGCGCGGCACGTCCAGCCCGGCCTGGCTGGCGAGGCGCTCGACCGCTTCCATGAAGCTGGCGCCTTCCGACTGCATGACGAAGGTGATGGCGTCGCCGTGCGCGCCGCAGCCGAAGCAGTGGTAGTGGTCGTCCCAGATGTGCAGGCTGGGCGTTTTCTCGTTGTGGAACGGGCAGCAGGCCCGCCATTGCCGCCCGGCGCGTTCCAGCCGGGTGCGCCGGCCGATCAGCGGGGCCAGCGGGGTGCGCAGGCGCAGCTCTTCCAGGAAGCCGCCGGGCAGTGCCATGGCGGTTCCTTTCAGCCGGCGAGCCTTGCCTTTACCAGCGGGCCGGCGCGGGACATGTCGAGCGCGGCCGCGTGGCGGGCCCGCAGTGCGGCCATCACCTTGCCCATGTCCTTGATCCCCTGCGCGCCGGTCTCTGCGATGGCGTCGGCGACGGCCTGCTGCATGGATGCATCGTCCATCTGCTGCGGCAGGAACGTCTCGATGATGTCGATCTCGGCGGTCTCCTTGGCGACGAGGTCGGGGCGGTTGCCCTGGCGGTACAGATCGATGGATTCGCGGCGGGATTTCACCATGCCGCGCAGCATGGCGAGCACGTCTTCGTCGGGGACCTTGTCGATGCCTTTGGGACGGGCGGCGATGTCCGTGTCTTTGAGGCGGGCCAGGATCATGCGCAGGGTGGAGGTCCGGGGGGCGTCGCCGGCCTTCATCGAGGCTTTGAGCTGGTCGGTGAACTGGTCCCTGAGACTCATCGGAAGGAACTCCCGCGTGTGCATGGCTTCTATAATGAGGGTGTCGCCGCGACGCAGCGCCGGATTATTTTTCCTGCTGCATGGCGGAGGGCGTTGCGTTGGGAAATTTCTTCCCATAGATTTCAGAGCATGACCGTAGGCGTGGACGAGATCATCGAGCGGCTGGGCGGGCCGGATGCGGCGGCGCGGCTGACCGGGGTGGGCACCGAGGCGGTGCGGAAGTGGCGGCAGGCGCATGCGATTCCGTCGCGGCACTGGCCGGCTGTGATTGGTGCGACTGGACTGAGTTTCACCGAATTATCGGACGGGTTGGGGCCGCAGAACGAGGCAGCGCCGGATGTGGAGGAGCCGCCGGCCGGGGCGAGTGCCGCGCTGGTGCTGGCCGATGGGGCGGTGTTCTGGGGCCGTGGATTTGGGGCGCATACGCCGGATCCGCCGCCGGTCGGCGAGGTCTGTTTCAATACCGGGATGACTGGATACCAGGAGACGCTGACCGATCCGTCCTATGCCGGGCAGATCATCACCTTCACTTTTCCGCATATCGGCAATGTGGGTGCCAACCCGGAGGATATCGAGGCGGCGACAATCGCGGCTCGGGGACTGGTGGTGAAGCAGGATGTCACGACGCCATCGAACTGGCGCGGGGTGCAGCACCTGGATGCGTGGCTTCGGTCGCAGAATGTGGCCGGGATTGCCGGGGTGGATACGCGGGCGCTGACGGTGCGCATCCGCGATGGCGGCGCGCCGAGCGGGGTGCTGGCGTTTCCGGCTGGGGGCCGGTTCGAGCTGGCGGCGCTGCGGGCGCAGGCGGCGGCGTGGTCGGGGCTGGAAGGGATGGACTTGGCGAAGGAGGTTTCCTGCCGGCAGACTTATGAGTGGGACGAGACGCGCTGGGCGTGGCCGGAGGGGACCGGGCGGCAGGTGTCGCCGCGGTTTCACGTGGTGGCGGTGGATTATGGGGCCAAGCGCAACATCCTGCGCTGCCTGGCGTCCGTCGGGTGCCGGATAACGGTGGTACCGGCGACAGCGACGGGCGAAGACATCCTGCGGCACAATCCGGACGGGGTGTTCCTGTCGAATGGACCGGGCGATCCGGCGGCAACGGCGGCGTATGCGGTGCCGGCCCTGCGGGCGGTGATGGCGGCGGATGTGCCGCTGTTCGGGATCTGCCTTGGGCACCAGTTGCTGGCGCTGGCGCTGGGGGCGAAGACGTTCAAGCTGGATCGCGGGCATCGGGGGGCGAACCAGCCGGTGAAGGACCTGGTCACCGGGCGGGTGGAAATTACCAGCCAGAACCATGGGTTCGCGGTGGATGCGGAGACACTGCCGGCAACCGCGAAGGTGACGCATGTGTCGTTGTTCGACGG
>DATDIC010000086.1:0-34587 GCA_036521275.1 Acetobacteraceae bacterium | reverse complement strand
GATCTCCTCTAACAACTCCAGCAGCCGCAGCGTGCGCTCCGGGCTGTCAGTGGCCGGATTGATGCCGATCACCGCATCCCCCGAGCCCAGCAACAGACCATCCAGAATGCTGGCCGCGACGCCGCGCGGATCATCGGACGGATGGTTGGGCTGCAGCCGGACCGAAAGCCGCCCGGGCAGACCGATCGTGCCGCGGAACCGCGTCGCGACGTGGCACTTCGCGGCAATCACCAGCATGTCCTGAATGCGGCACAGCTTGGCGACGGCGGCGGCCATTTCCGGCGTCAGCCCCGGCGCGACTGCGGCCAGGGCAGTGGGTGTCGCATCATCGGACAGCAGCCAGTCGCGCAACTCGCCCACTGTCAGTGAGCGCACTGGAACGAATGCGGCCGCGTCATGCGTATCGCAAATCAGGCGCGTTATTTCATCCGCCTCGTAGGAAACGACCGGGTCGTTCAGAAACATCGCCACCGGCAGATCAGCAAGCGCGAACTGGGCGGCAACCCGCGCCTCCTGTGACTCGGCACAGAGCCCGGCCAGCCGGTCGCCGCTGCGTGCCGGCGTGGCCCGGGCGAGCAGCGCCGCGAGGCTGTCAAAACCGTAGCGATGGCCGCCGATTGTAGCGTGGAACATTCCGGTCGTCCCGACCTGCTGGAACACAGTGTCACTGCGATAGACGGTCTGGCAATTCGGCGCCCTAGCAAGACATAAACCCACCGGCCGGATTATGACGGCCGGATCATGACGGAGAATGTGGATGGACGACGCACCGTCACCCGGGGCGCCCAGCACGGCAGACCCACAGCCGCCTGCCCGGCGAAACGTGCTCGTGCTGCAGGGCGGCGGGGCGCTCGGTGCCTACCAGGCGGGCGTCTATGACGCGCTGGCAGCCCATCAAACCCACATCGACTGGATAGCTGGCGTGTCGATCGGCGCCGTCAACGGGGCCATCATTGCCGGAAATGAGCCGCAATATCGCGTGGAACGTTTGCACGAGTTCTGGAACCTTGTCACCGAACTGACCGCAGCCTGGCCGGACCCGCCTTATCGTGGATGGCAGCAGACGCTGTATCGCGACGCCGGTGCCGCCTCCGCGATGCTGTTCGGCGCACCCGGGTTTTTTCACCCGCAGCCGGTGCTGGACTGGTTCTATCAACCGGCCCCGCTGAGCTTCTACGATACATCCGAACTGCGCCGCACCCTGGAACGCTTGGTCGATTTCGATCGTATCAACCGGCCCGGCGGCACCCGCCTCTCGGTTGGCGCGGTAGATGTCGAAACCGGCAACCTGATCTATTTCGACAGCGCCAAGCAGCGGATTCAGCCGGAGCACATCATGGCGAGCGGTGCCTTGCCGCCCGGCCTCGCAGTGGTGGAAATCGATGGCAACTATTACTGGGATGGCGGGCTCGTCTCCAACACGCCGCTGCAATATGTGGTCGATTTCGAGCCGCGCGAAGACATGCTGATATTCCAGGTCGACCTGTT
The DNA here is from genome assembly GCA_036521275.1 of Acetobacteraceae bacterium. Taxonomy (GTDB): domain Bacteria; phylum Pseudomonadota; class Alphaproteobacteria; order Acetobacterales; family Acetobacteraceae; genus DATDIC01. The sequence continues at coordinate 33,099 of DATDIC010000086.1, read as the reverse complement.
CCCCGCACGCGGCCAGTTGCCGAAAAACCTCGACGAGGTCGCGGAACGCGAAAAGGACATCCGCTATTCCTCGCGCACCCGCACCGGTACCGAAAATGCCATGCTGCGGCATCAGTTGCGGGCCAGCCTGTCGTCCTTCCTCGACGGCCTGCCGCCCGAGCTGCAGGAAAACCCGGTAGCGCAACGGCTGCGGGCATTCGCCTGTCCGAAAACGGTGGACATCGTCCACCTCATCTATCGGCCAACAGTGCCGCAGGGTTCAACGAAGGACTTCCAGTTCGTGCGAGGCACCATCGATCAGCGCTGGGCGCAGGGTCGCCATGATGCGCGCATCACGCTTGCGGCCGCGCCGTGGAACAGCGCACCGGGGCCGAACGAGCCGGTGCGCGTTTTCGACGTGCTTGCCGCGAGTCGGCGCTGAGATGCGATCAGAACGCGCTCTTCACCACACCCCCGTCCACCCGCAGCGCGGCCCCATGTGTCGCCGAAGCCGCTGGCGTGCAAAGATAGACGATCATGTTGGCCACCTCCTCCGGCTCGGCCAGCCGCCGGATCAATGATGTCGGACGGAACTTGTCGAAGAATTCGCGCGAGAATTCCTCCACGCTGCGCCCATCGGCCGCGATCCGGCGTTGAAATCCTTCCGCCAGGGTTGGGCCCGGCAGGACCGAGTTCACCGTCACGCCGGTGCCCACCAGCGTCTCGGCCACCGCCCGGGCCAGCGCGATGACGGCGGCTTTTGCCACCCCATAATGGGGAAACTCGGTGGGAATCTGCAGCGCCGATTCGCTGGAGACGAACACCACGCGTCCCCAGTTCCTCCGCCGCATGCCGCCGATGTAATGCCGCGTCAGGCGCGCGCCACTGAGCAGATTTACCTCCAGCACGCGACTCCAGTCGGCATCGTCGAGTTCCTCGAACGGCTTGCGCGCGGTTACCCCGCCCAGATTGTTGACCAGCACGTCAAGCTCCGGCACCGCCGCGATAACGGAGCGGGCGCCCGCTTCGCTCGCCAGATCGGCCGCCAACCCGTGTAATTTCGCATTCTTGCAAGTGGCCGCGACGGTCGCCAGCGCCGCGTCCACCCGGGGCTGTGTACGCCCAGTTAGCCACACTGTCGCGCCTTGCTTGGCAAGTCCCTGCGCGGTCGCAAGGCCGATGCCGGCGGTCGAACCGGTCACCAGCGCAACACGTCCGGACAGATCTACATTCATGCGCATCACCCCTTCAGTGCGGATCGATCCTATGCAGCCCAGCCGGCACAGTGAACAGATTCTGCGGCTGAGGCCCATAGGCGACCGACACCGCTTCCATCGCAGCCTCGCCGGACGCCGTGGTCCTCAGCCGAAGCGGCAATCCGTCTTGGGTGATGCAAGCCGTACCAGTAAGCGGCCCGGTCAGGTTCCAGACGACGCAGCGTGTATTCGCAACGACGTCGGTCCCGGCTTCGGTCATGCCGACGCCGGCGGGAATGTCCAGGCCCGGCGGATGCCGCGGATCGAATGGCAACGCGAGATACAACTCCCGCTGCAACATTACCATGGTGATGCGGTTGGTTTCATAGTCCACCAGTGTAAAATCCGACTGTCCTTGCATCTCCAATCGCATTCGGCGACCCTGATCGGTCCACGACATATGGACCTGACGCGACTCCGGCCGGCCGTTCGGATCAACGCCCCGCAGCCGGTACGTTACCGAAACGTCGTGTACCGGGCGAACTGCTGGACGCTCCTGCGCCGCGACCGGCATCGCCAGGAGCATGACCAGGAATGCAGCCACCCAGTGCATTCCTATCGGCCGTCGCCAAACAGCTTGATCTCGGCCCGCAGCACCTCCGGGTCCACCGCAAGGAGCCAGCGCGCTGAAGCTTGGATTGCGACACTTAACTGGACCTTGTAGTCGTCGCGCGGAATCTCGGCGGCACCGAACTGCGCCAGGTGCGGCGTGACAAACTGCGTGTCCAGCAACCGAAAGCCGCCAAGCCGCAATCGCGCGACGAGATGTACGAGCGCGACTTTCGATGCGTCGCGCACGCCGCTGAACATACTCTCGCCGAAGAACACGCCGCCCATCGCCACGCCATACAGTCCACCGACCAGCATCCCGTCCGTGCGGCACTCCACCGAATGCGCGAACCCCATCCGGTGCAATTCCCCGAACAACTGTTCGATCTGCGGGTTGATCCAGGTATCCTCCCGCCCCGGAGCCGCAGCCGCGCATCCGGCAATCGTGGCCGCGAAATCCCGATCGGCGGAAACCTCGAACGTGTCGGTCAAGACGGTCCGCAGCAGCCGGCGCGGCACATGGAACCGGTCGAACGGCAGCACACCTCTTCGCTCCGGATCCAGCCAGTACAGCCGATCCCCCCGTCGCGTCTCCGCCATCGGGAACAACCCGTGGCGATAGGCGCGCAGCATGAGTTCGGGAGTGATTTCGACAGTTCGTCGCGACATCGCCGTATTGTGGAGTTTAGTGGGACGCCATGTAAGCCCTCAAGCACGCCGTGAACGCGCCCTGTAAGAAGCCGGTCGGGCGTGTTATGACGCCTTGTGGCTGGGAAAATCCACGGAGAGTTCAATGAGCAACCCACTATCGCGGCGAATGGCTCTGGGTGTCGCCGGCCTGGCGTTGGGCGGATTGACTGCCACAGCACAGGCCGCGCCCATGAAAATGACAGTTCCGCTGACCGGCGCACAGCAGGTACCGCCGGTGCAAACCCCGGGCCACGGCTCGGCTGACCTCACCTACGATCCCAGCTCCAGGGTGCTGACCTGGAACATCACCTTCAACGGCCTGTCGGGGCCCGCCACCATGGCGCATATCCATGGACCCGCGCCGACCGGGAAAAATGCCGGGGTCGAAGTCTGGCTGAGCAAGCAGGGTCAACCGGCGGCCAGCCCGATCAAGGGCCAGGCGACCCTCACGCCCGCCCAAGCCCAGCAATTGATGGCCGGAAATACCTATATAAACATCCATACTCAGGCGCATCCTGGCGGCGAAATACGCGGCCAGATCATGCCATCCCAAACTTGATCGTGCGAACGGGGGCTCTGCCTCGCAGAGCCCCGCTTTTTCACATCAGGTACGCAGCTTCGGCTGCTCGACCACACGCAGATAGGGCTTCAGGGTCTTCCAGCCCTGCGGAAATCGCTTCTTCGCTTCCTCATCCGACACGCTGGGACTGATGATCACCGGCTGCCCGTCGGTCCAGTTCACCGGGGTGGCCACTTTGTGCGCATCGGTTAGTTGCAGGCTATCGATCACCCGCAAAATCTCGTCGAAATTGCGCCCCGTGCTGGGCGGGTAGGTGATGATCAATCTTACCTTCTTGTTGGGATCGACGATGAAGACGCTGCGCACCGTCAACGCCGGATCGGCTTCCGGGTGCACCATATCGTAAAGGTCAGACACTCTCCGGTCCGCATCGGCCAGAACCGGGAAATTCAGCTTCTGTCCCTGCGTCTCCTCGATGTCCTTCTCCCAGCCTTTGTGGCTGCTGGCGGGGTCCACCGACAGGCCGATCGGCTTGACGTGGCGCTTCTCCCATTCCGGCTTCAGGCGGGCCACCTCCGCCAGCTCGGTCGTGCAGACCGGCGTGTAGTCCTTGGGATGGCTGAACAGCACACCCCACGAATTACCCAGCCATTGGTGGAAGCTAATCCGGCCCTCGGTACTGTCCTGCTCGAAGTCGGGCGCAACCTGCCCGAGCTGAATCGCCATTATCTCCTCCTGTCCCGGTTTTCCCCGTCCACATAAATGAGCAGCCGGGGTTCCCCTCACAACCCTGGCATCCAGAGCGGTCATGCGGCAACCTGCGCCCGTCTGTCCAGGAGCAATCCATGCGCTGGTTCGCCGTCTTCGTCCTGGTGCTGCTGTCGTTCGTCCAGTCAGTCAGCGCCGCAACGCTGCGCATCGGGCTGAACGAAGATCCCGATGCGCTCGATCCAGCGCAGGGCGGCACCTTTGTCGGCCGGGTCGTTTTCGCGGCAGTCTGCGATAAGCTGATCGATACTGACGCGAAGAGCGAATTTATCCCGCAACTGGCGACAAGCTGGGAATGGTCGCCGGACGCCCGGGCTCTCACCCTGCATCTGCGCAGCAACGTGCGATTTCATGACGGCGAACTGATGGACGCCGCGTCGGTGCAGGCCAGCATCCAACGCTACCGCACCGCTCCCGAAAGCGTGCGTAAGGGCGAACTGAAGCCAGTATCCGGCGTGGACGTGATCGACCCTCACACCGTACGCGTGACTCTGTCGCAACCCTACGCACCTTTGGTCGCGGTACTGGCAGACCGCGCCGGGATGATCATGTCGCCCAAGGCGATGGCGCGTCTTGGCGCAAAGGTCGCCGATGAACTGCCCTGTGCTGGCCCGTTTCAATTGAAGCAGCGCATACCGCAGGACCGTATCGTGGTGGAGCGATTTGCGGGTTACTGGAACGCCTCGGCGATCAAGCTCGATCGCATCATCTATCAGCCAATCCCGAATACCGCGGTGCGGCTGGTCGACCTTAAGGCGGGCCAGCTCGACATGGTCGAACGTCTCGGGCCGGCGGACGTCGCCGGAGTGAAGGCGGATCCGCACCTGCGGTTGGTCACGGCAACGGCCCTTGCATATGATACGATGTCCCTCAACATCGCCAACGGCCCGCAGTCCCAGGTATTGGGGCACGACCCGCGCATTCGCGCGGCGCTGGAAGCAGCAATCGACCGAAACGCCCTCAATCAGGTGGTGATGAACGGGCTCTTTGTCCCATCCAACCAGTTCGAGGCACCGGGATCACGCTATTGGAACCCCGATCGTCCTGTGCCATCCCGCGACGTCGCGAAGGCCAAGGCCCTGCTGAAGCAAGCCGGGGTCGATCGCGTTGCATTCACGCTCCTGGTCGGCAACAGCTCGGTGGAGCAGCAGGTCGGACAGGTAATCCAAGCCATGGCGGCAGAGGCCGGGTTCGATATCAAGCTGCAGGCCATGGAGGCCAACGCGCTGGTCGCTGCCACGCAGGCCGGCAACTATCAGGCTGCCGTCGTGATCTGGAGCGGCCGGCCCGATCCGGATGGCAACGTCTCCATCTGGCTGGCCTGCGACGGGTTCCTCAACTGGGGCAAATACTGCAATCCGGCATTCGACGATGTGTTGGCACGGGCGCGGGAAACCAACGATATTCCCCAGCGCCAGGCACTCTACCGCCAATTGTCCGACATCTACCTCAACGACCGCCCGCACCTCGTGCTCTATCACCGGCGATGGCTTTGGGCGATGTCGGACAAGGTGTCTGGATTTACGCCCACCGCGGACGGGCTGATCCGACCGCAAGGCATCGAGGTGGCACCATGAGTGGTTTCAATCCGACAACCATTGCCGCGATAAGCGCGCAACAGGAAATCGGGATTCGCACGACCCGACAGCCCGACAAGCCCGTTACCATCTGGGTGGTCGTCACCGGTGACGAGGTTTTCATCCGTTCGTTCCAGGCGGCCAAGGGACGCTGGTATCGCTCGGTCGCGGCTGACGGGCTGGCCACGCTCGAGATCGACGGACAACAGGTCCCGGTGCGCGCAACTCCGGCCGACACGGCTGCGATCGATCGGGTCAGCACGGCGTTTCTGGCGAAGTACGGGTCAAGCCCGTACGCGAAGGAGATGGTGCGGTCGGAAACGCTGCCCACCACGCTGCGGGTGGAACCGCGATAGGCTGGCAACCAGCGCCACACGCCAGAACGAAAAACGAAGGGATCCTACGATGTCCGACACATTGCCGCTGATCGCCCAAAAAGGCCCATACATGGTCGCCGTAGAGGCCGGCAAATCCTATTGGTGGTGTGCCTGCGGGCGTAGCCAGCGCCAGCCGTTCTGCGATGGTTCGCACAAGGGCACCAGCTTCGCTCGGCTGGAATATCGCGCCGAAACGGCCGAGGATGTATGGTTCTGCGGCTGCAAACGCAGCGCTGGCAAACCGTGCTGCGACGGCACCCACGATACGGTGTAAGCGCCCATGGCAAAGATCGATGACGTCACCCTGACGATCTTCACCTGGGACGGCATTCCGGCCACCGTGTATCATCAGGGCTCGTTGGCCTCGACCGTGTCGAATCTTGGCCTGCTGCGCATCCATACCGATCAGGGCCTGGAAGGACATGCGTTTCTAGGCTCGGCGACCAATCCGGCGTCGATGGACGGGCCGCAACTCATCCGCTCTTTGAAGCCGTTGCTGATGGGGCAGGATCCGCTGCAGCGGGAGCGTATACATCAATCGATGCGGCTGCTGACCAGGGTCGTGAGTTATCGCACGGTGGGTGCGGTCGATACGGCTTTGTGGGACCTTGCCGGCAAGATTGCCGGGCTGCCGGTGCACGCACTGATAGGAACCTTTCGGACCTCAATCGTTGCGTACGCAAGTTCACAGCTCCTGCCTGACATCGCGGCCTATGTGGATCAGGCACAGCAGTTCAAGGCGAACGGATGGCGCGGATACAAAATCCATCCACCGCGCGACCCCGACCTGGACATCAAGGTTTGCCAAGCAGTGCGCAAGGCAGTTGGTGACGATTTCCGGGTCATGCTCGATTCCACCTGGAGCTACAACTACACCGACGCGCTACGGGTCGGCCGCGCCATCGAGGAGCTGGGCTTTTACTGGTACGAAGACCCCATGGCCGACGAGGATATCTACAATTACGTGAAACTGCGGGAAAAGCTGGACATCCCCATCATGGCCACCGAATTTCCCGCCGGTGGCCTGGACACCTATCCGATCTGGCTGACCGAGCGTGCCACCGACTATCTGCGTGGCGACATACCGAACAAGGGCGGCCTGACCGCGATGGTGAAAACCGCCCACTTGGCCGAGGCATTCGGCATCAAGTACGAAATCCATCACAGCGGCAATTCACTCAACAACCTCGCCAACCTGCATCTTTGCATGGGCCTGCGGAACACAACCATGTTCGAGGTGCTGCTGCCGGATGGCGCGCACAAATACGGCATGGCGAAAGAGCTGGAGATCGACAAGGACGGGCTTCTGCACGCCCCGACCGAACCCGGACTGGCGGGACAGATCGATTTCGCACTGATTGATCGCAAGACGGAGGCGATTCTGCGTTAAATCAAGCTGCCCTGCCCATCACGGTGCCTGCTGCGGCGGACGGTCCGAGGGTTTGCCTGGATTCCAGTCGGCCTGAAGCCACCGCCTTCCGTCGTCCCCGCGAAAAGGGGATGCAACCGGATCGGGCAGGTAATGATGCGTTGCTACACTTCTTTGCATGAGTTGCCGGTCGCCAGATGATAGGTTGCCACGACTCGCAGCAAACAAGTGTTCGTGATCCAACGCGACCGGTCCATTCCCGCCATAATAAGAGACGAAGGGACCATGCACGGCCATTCGCAACTCAAGCTTCGGTCGCCTCTATGGGCCTTCAATTATGGATGAACATGTCGATCGCGTCGAATTTGAGCACCAGCCGCCTGCCGCTTCTCAACCACCCCGTGTACGGCGGCCATGGCTCAAATGGTTGCTGCTCGCGCTCTGCTGCGTGGCGGTCGCATTCGGCCTCCGTTTCGTTCTCGCCCGGCACGCCGCTCGCCCGGCAAGCCAAGCCACAAACGCCGCCCAACCGGTCGGCGCCGCGACGATTGATACCGGCGACATCCGCATCATCCTGACCGAGCTGGGCACCGTCAGCCCGCTCGATACCGTAACGGTAAAGACACAGATCAACGGCCAGCTTGTCCAGGTGGCGTTTCAGGAAGGCCAGCTCGTCAAAAAGCGCGATTTCCTGGCCCAGATCGACGACCGCACCTATCAGGCGCAGTTGCAGCGCGACCAGGGTCAGCTCGCACATGATCAGGGCCTCCTGGCACAGGCGCAGGCCGACCTGCAGCGCTATCAGACCTTGGGACGCCAGGATTCGATCGCGCAACAGCAGGTGCAGGATCAGCGCTATCTCGTGCAGCAGGACGCCGGCACCGTGAAAGCCGACCAGGCGACGGTCGCCACCGACCAGATCAATGTCGCCTATTGCCACATCGTCTCGCCGATCGACGCACGCGTCGGTCTCCGCCAGGTTGATCCCGGCAATTACGTGCAGACCTCGGACGCCAACGGCATCGCCGTACTCACCCAGATGCAACCGATGTCTGTGGTGTTCTCCGTGCCCCAGCTTAACCTCGCCGAAATCGAAGATCGCCTGGCGCAAGGTGCCACGCTGGAGGTGGACGCGTACGATCAATCCAACACCACGCAGATCGACCAGGGCAAGCTCGCCACCATCGACAACCAGATGGACACCTCCACCGGCACGGTGAAGATGCGTGCCGTCTTTCCGAACGCCAAGAACCAGCTTTTCCCCAACGAGTTCGTCAACGCCCATCTGCTGGTGAATACGTTGACCAACGTCGTGCGCGTCCCCGTCCCGGCCGTGCAGCTCGGTGCGTCCGGTACGTTCGTATGGGTCATCAATCCGGATGGCAGCGTGGCCTCCCGCCCGGTCAAGCTCGGCATTGTTGATGGCCAGTATCAGCAGGTCATTTCGGGGTTGAAAGCCGGGGAACGCGTGGTCACGGACGGCACCGACCGACTGCGCGACGGCATGAAGGTCACCGTTCCCACCGCCCAGGCCAACACCCCCGCCGCCGGTTCGCAGCCCGGCCAGCAGCCCCGCCCGAACGGCAAGCGCGGTGCACACCCGGCCGGTGGGGCGCGGCAAGGGTGAACCCGTCCGCCCTGTTCATCAGAAGGCCCGTCGGCACCGCCCTGCTGATGGCGGCGATCCTGCTGGTCGGGCTCGCCGCTTTCTTCTTTCTGCCCATCTCGGCGCTGCCCGAGGTGGATTACCCCACCATCCAGATCTCCACCTTCTATCCCGGCGCCAGCCCCGAAGTCATGACCTCCGCCGTCACCGCACCGCTGGAAGTGCAGTTCGGCGAAATGCCCGGCCTGAACCAGATGTTCTCGCAAAGCTCCGCGGGCGCTTCCGTCATCACCCTGCAATTCGGCCTCGATCTCAGCCTGGATATCGCGGAACAGGAAGTGCAGGCCGCTATCAACGCTTCCGGCAACCTGCTGCCCGCCGATCTCCCGGCACCGCCGATCTACGCCAAGGTCAATCCTGCCGATGCCCCGATTCTGACACTCGCTCTCACCTCCAAGACCCTGCCGCTGACCCAGGTGGAGGATCTCGCCGATACGCGTCTGGCGCAGAAAATCTCCCAGCAGCCCGGCGTCGGGCTGGTCAGCATCAGCGGCGGCCAGCGCCCCGCCGTGCGCATCCAGGTCGATCCGCGCGCCCTGGCCGCACACGGGCTGAACATCGACGATCTGCGCACTACCCTGGGCAACGCCAACGTCAACAACCCCAAGGGCAGCTTCGATGGGCCGGCCCAGGCCTCCAGCATCAACGACAACGATCAGATCACCACGCCCGAATCGTACGGTGCCCTGGTGATCGCGTACAAGAACGGCGATCCGGTGCGGCTCAGAGACGTCGCGACCGTCGTGCAGGCGCCGGAGAATAATCGCCTCGCGGCCTGGGCCAACCGCACCCCGGCCGTGATCCTGAACATCCAGCGCCAGCCGGGTGCGAATGTCATTCAGGTGGTAAACAACATTCAAAAATTGCTGCCGCAGCTCACCGCCGGCCTGCCCCCTTCGATCAACGTTGCCGTCCTGACCGACCGCACCAATACGATCCGCGCCTCGGTCAGCGACGTCGAGTTCGAGCTGCTGCTGTCGGTCGCGCTCGTCGTCCTGGTGATCTTCCTGTTCCTGCGCAACCTGCCGGCCACCATCATCCCCAGCCTCTCTGTTCCGCTCTCGTTGATCGGCACGCTGGCCGTGATGTACCTGGTCGGTTTCAGCCTGGACAATCTTTCGCTCATGGCGCTCACCATTTCGACGGGCTTCGTGGTGGATGACGCGATCGTCATGATCGAAAACATCTCCCGCTTCCTCGAAGCCGGCGACAGCCCCATGCAAGCCGCCCTCAAGGGCGCCGGACAGATTGGCTTCACGATCATCTCGCTCACCGTCTCGCTGATTGCGGTGCTGATCCCGCTGCTGTTCATGGGTGGCGTGGTCGGGCGGTTGTTCCATGAGTTCGCCATCACGCTCTCCGTCACCATCGTGATCTCAGCCGTTGTCTCGTTGACATTGGTGCCGATGATGTGCGCGCGGCTGCTGCGCCATCGGCCGGAGTCACAGCGCTGGCGCTTCGATCTGGCTGCCGAGCGCGGTTTCAACTGGGTCATCGCGCGCTACGACCGCGCCTTGAACGTGGTGCTCGATCACCAGCCGCTCACGCTGCTGGTTGCGCTGGTCACCCTTTTTCTCACCGTCTGGCTCTATGTCGTGCTGCCCAAAGGGTTCTTCCCGGTGCAGGATACCGGCCTGATCCAGGCCATCTCGGTCGCGCCGCAGACCGTCTCGTTCCAGACCATGTCCACCCGCCAACAGGCGCTCGCGGACGCCATCCTGAAAGACCCGGACGTCGTCAGCCTCAGCTCGTTCATCGGCGTCGACGGCACCAACATGACGCTGAACACGGGCCGCTTCCTGATCAACCTCAAGCCCCGCGACCAGCGCGCCTCCTCGGTCACCCAGGTGATCCGCCGCCTGCAGCAAAACACCGCCGGCGTGCTCGGCATCTCGCTCTATCTGCAGCCGGTGCAGGATCTCACGCTCGATTCGTCGGTCAGTGCCACGCAATACCAGTTCGTGCTGGAAAACCCAAACCTCAGCGCGCTGAACGAATGGGTGCCGAAATTGGTGCAGCGCCTGCGCGCTTCCCCCGACCTCGCCGACGTCGCCGATGACCTGTCAGAGCAGGGCCTGGAAACCGATCTGGTCATCGATCGCGCCGCCGCCGCCCGCTTCGGCGTCACGCCGGCCACTGTCGATAACGCCCTTTACGACATGTTCGGCCAGCGTATCATCTCCACCATCTACACCCAGTCGAACCAGTACCGCGTCATCATGGAAAGCTCCCCGGCGATCCAGCACTCCCTGGCCGGGCTCAACGCGATCTATCTGCCGTCCGCCGCAGTCGTCGGAGGACAGGTACCGATCAGCGCGATCGTCCACGTGGAGCAGCACGCCGGCCCGCTGGAAATCAGCCATCTCGGCCAGTTCCCGGCCACCACGATCTCCTTCGACGTGCCGCCGACCTCCTCGCTCGGCGCCGCCGTCACCGCGGTCCGTCAGGCCGAGGCGGATGTCAGGCTGCCACCCAGCTTCATCACTGCCTTCCAGGGTGCCGCCGCGGCGCTGGAAAGTTCCCTCTCCAACGAGTTGCTGCTGGTGATGGCGGCCATCGTCACCGTGTACATCGTGCTGGGTGTCCTTTATGAAAGCTTCATTCACCCGGTCACCATCCTGTCGACGTTGCCATCCGCCGGCCTCGGCGCGCTGGTCGCGCTCTGGATTGCAGGGGACGATATCGACGTCATCTCTATCATCGGAATCATCCTGCTGATCGGCATCGTCAAGAAGAATGCCATCATGATGATCGACTTCGCGCTGGAAGCGGAGCGTGACGAAGGCAAGCCGGCACGCGAGGCGATCCACCAGGCCTGCCTGCTGCGCTTCCGCCCGATCATGATGACCACCATGGCGGCCTTGCTCGGCGCCCTGCCGCTGATGCTCGGCCAGGGCACCGGTTCGGAACTGCGGCGTCCGCTCGGCATCACCATCGTCGGCGGCCTGATCGTCAGCCAGATGCTTACCTTGTTCACTACGCCGGTGATCTATCTCGCCTTCGACCGGCTGGCGTTCCGGCTCACCGGGCACGGTCCGGCAAAAACCGCGGGGGACGAGGCCGTCTCGTGAACCTGTCGGCGCTGTTCATCGCCCGTCCCGTCGCCACCACGCTGCTGACCCTCGGCATCACGCTGGCTGGCCTGTTCGCCTATGCCAGGCTGCCGGTCTCGCCGCTGCCGCAGGTCGATTTCCCCACCATCTCGGTGAATGCATCCCTGCCGGGTGCCAGTCCCGACACGGTCGCAACCAGCGTCGCCAGCCCGCTGGAACGGCATCTTGGCCAGATCGCCGACGTCACCGAAATGACCTCCACCAGTTCGGTCGGCCAGTGCCGGATCATCCTGCAGTTCGGCCTGGACCGCGACATCAATGGCGCAGCGCGCGACGTGCAGGCGGCCATCAACGCGGCACGCGCCGACCTGCCGACCAGCCTGCGCAGCAACCCGACCTACCGCAAGGTCAACCCGTCGGACGCGCCGGTGCTGATCCTTGCGCTCACCTCGAAAACCATGAGCCGCGGCCAGGTCTACGACGCCGCCACCAACGTGCTCGAACAACGCCTGTCGCAGATCAACGGCATCGGCCAGGTGATCATCGGCGGCGCCGCCATGCCGGCGGTGCGGGTCGACCTGAACCCCCTGCAACTATCGAAATATGGCATCGGCCTGGAAGATGTTCGCGCCGCCCTTGCTTCGGCCAATGCCAACAGCCCGAAAGGCTCCATCGATCAGGGTGACCGCCACTACCAGCTCTATACCAACGACCAGTCGCTGCAGGCATCGGATTACGTGCCGCTGATCGTCGCCTATCGCAACAGCGATGCGGTGCGGCTGGGCGATGTCGCCCAGGTGACCGATGGGGTGGAGAATATCCGCAACGCCGGCCTGTCCAACGGGCAGCCGGCGGTGCTGGTGATCCTGTTCCGCCAGCCCGGCGCCAACATCATCGACACCGTCGATGCCGTGAAGGCCGCCCTGCCGGAACTGGAAGCCGCCATGCCGGCGGACATCACCGTGACCGTCGCCAACGACCGCACGCCAACCATCCGCGCTTCGCTGAACGACACGCAGCGCACGCTGCTGATTGCCGTGGCACTGGTCACCGGCGTGGTCTTCCTGTTCCTGCGCAGCTGGCGGGCGACGATGATCCCGATGGTCGCCGTGCCGGTCTCCATCATCGGCACGTTCGGCACGATGTATCTGCTCGGCTACAGCCTGGACAACCTGTCGCTGATGGCGCTGACCATCTCCACTGGCTTCGTGGTGGACGATGCGATCGTCGTGCTGGAGAACATTGCCCGCCATATCGAGGCGGGAATGCCTCGCCTTGAAGCCGCATTCCTCGGCGCGCAGGAGGTCGGCTTCACCGTCGTCACCATCAGCCTGTCCCTGATCGCCGTGTTCATCCCTATCCTGCTCATGGGCGGCATCGTCGGGCGCCTGTTCCGGGAGTTCGCCGTCACGCTGTCGATGGCGATCCTGGTCTCGCTGGTGATCTCGCTCACCACCACTCCGATGATGTGCGCTCTGCTGCTGCGCCGCGGCAGCGTGCATACCGCCTCCGCACCCGGCACCGGGCCCGGCCTGTTCAACCGCGTACTCGGCGCCTATGGCCGCTCGCTCGACTGGGCGCTACGGCATTCCGCTCTGGTCATGCTGATCCTCGCCGTCACCGTGGCGCTGAATGTCGTTCTGTTCGTTATCATCCCCAAGGGCTTCTTCCCCACCGAGGATACCGGCCGCCTGATCGGCAACATGCAGGCGGATCAGGACGTGTCCTTCCAAGCCATGGAAAAGAAGCTGACGCAGATGATGGCGATCGTGCAACACGATTCTGCCGTGCAGAACGTGGTCGGATTCACCGGCCAGGGAAGCGGCGGCGCCGGCGGACAAGGCAACAGTGCCTCCGTATTCGTTGCCCTCAAGCCCCTCGGCCAGCGTCCGGCGATCGACCAGGTCATCACCCGGCTCCGGCGTGAACTGTCGCGCGTCCCGGGCGCCCGCCTGTTCCTCCAGCCGGTGCAGGACATCCGGGTCGGTGGCCGATCCAGCAACGCCGCCTACCAGTACACCCTGCAGGGTGACACCAGCGCCACGCTCTACCAGTGGGCCCCGAAGCTGCTCGCCGTGCTGGAAAAAAACCCGATCCTGCGCGACGTCAACAGCGACCAGCAGCAGAAAGGCCTGGAGACGGACCTGGCCGTCGATCGCGCCGCGATTGCCCGCCTCGGCCTCACCATGAGCCAAGTGGACAACACGCTGTATGACGCGTTCGGCCAGCGCCAGGTCTCGACCATCTATCGCGCGCAGAACCAGTACCACGTGGTCATGGAGGTCGCGCAGCAATACTGGCAAAGCCCGGACGCGCTGAAGGACATCTACATCAGCACCAGCGGTGGCTCTCCCGGCGGCACCGAAAGCAGCAATCTGGTTGCCGGTACCTACCAGGCGGGCGGCACGACGAACACCGCCGCCAGCGTCGCGCAGAGCTCCGCACGCAACGCCGCCACCAACTCCATCGCCAGCGTCGGCAAGAGCAGCGCCTCCGCCGGTGCCGCGGTCAGCACCAGCACGGAGACGATGGTCCCACTCGCCGCGTTCGCCAGCTACCAGCCGGGCAACACGCCGCTGGCGGTGAGCCACCAGGGTAACTTCGTCGCCACTACGCTTTCCTTCAATCTCGCCCCCGGCAAGTCGCTCAGCGACGCGGTGGCAGCGGTCAATCAGGCAATGCTGCAACTACATATGCCCGCCAGCATCCATGGCACCTTCGCCGGTACCGCCGCCACCTTTCAGCAATCGCTGGCCAGCGAGCCGGTGCTGATCGCAGCGGCGCTGATCGCCGTGTACATCGTCCTGGGCGTGCTGTATGAAAGCCTGATCCACCCGCTGACCATCCTCTCCACGCTGCCCTCAGCCGGGATCGGCGCCGTGCTGGCGCTGATGCTGTTCAGGGCCGAGTTCAGCATCATCGCGTTGATCGGCGTGATTTTGCTGATCGGCATCGTGAAGAAGAACGCCATCATGATGATCGACTTCGCGCTCGCGGCCGAACGCGCCCGCGGCCTGTCGCCGCACGACGCAATCTTCGAAGCGTCCTTGCTCCGCTTTCGCCCGATCATGATGACAACCTCGGCCGCGATGTTGGGCGCCTTGCCACTTGCGCTCAGTTTCGGCGATGGCGGCGAGCTGCGCCGCCCACTCGGCATAGCGATCGTCGGCGGCCTGATGGTGAGCCAGGTGCTCACGCTCTACACCACGCCGGTGCTGTATCTCTATCTCGACCGATTCCGGCTGGCGGCGCTTGCCCGCTGGCAGTCGCTGTTTCCGGGTGTATCTGGTGCGCCTGGAGCGCCCGCCGAATGAGGCTGTGGAGGCTTGTTATTCTGGGCCTGGCGCTGGCCGCGTCCGGCTGCATGGTAGGACCCGACTACCACCGCGCTACTACGCCAGTAGCGGTCAGTTACAAGGAACTGGCCGGCTGGAAGACGGCAACGCCGGAGGACGCCATCGCCCGCGGCCCGTGGTGGTCGATCTACGACGATCCATTGCTCGACGGCCTGGAGCGGCAGGTCGACGTCAACAACCAGACCGTCAAGGAATTCGAGGCGGCCTACCGCAACGCAGTCGCCCTGGTGCGCGAGGCGCAGGCGAGCCTGTATCCCACTCTCGGCATCGATGCTGGCGTCACGCGATCGAATGGCGGTGGTGGCAGCGGCAATTTCTCCAGCAGTTCCGGGTCCGGAAGCTTTGTCAGCAGCAGCGGCAAGGGTAGCGGCGGTAGCCGCGGCCCGATCACCAATTACAGCCTTGAAGGAAGTGCCGATTGGGCACCCGACGTCTGGGGCCGCATCCGCCGCGAGGTGGAGAGCCAGGCCGCCGCTGCGCAGGTCAGCGCCGCCGATCTCGTCAATGCGCAACTATCCGCTCAGGCCACGCTGGCCACCGACTATTTCAACCTGCGGGCGCAGGATTCGCTCGCCCGGCTGTTGCGGCAAACCGTTGCCGCCTATCGCCGGGCACTTGAAATTACTGAAAACCAATACCGCGCTGGCACCATCTCGCGCGCCGATGTCGTGACCGCTGACGCACAACTCCAATCCGTGGTGGCACAACTCGCCGGCGTCGGCGTGCTGCGTGCGCAATACGAGCACGCCATTGCCATGCTGATCGGCCGGCCGCCCGATACGCTGTCGATCCCTTATTCGCCTTTGCCGGAAACCGTTGCCGCACCG
This sequence comes from Acetobacteraceae bacterium, assembly GCA_036521275.1. GTDB lineage: Bacteria > Pseudomonadota > Alphaproteobacteria > Acetobacterales > Acetobacteraceae > DATDIC01. The sequence continues at coordinate 17,112 of DATDIC010000086.1, read as the reverse complement.
CCCCCCGGACTTCCTTCCGCGCTGCTGGAACGCCGCCCTGACATTTCCGCCGCCGAGCGCGCGATGCAGGAGGAGAACGCGCTCATTGGCGTGGCCGTGGCTGCCTATTATCCTGATATCTCGCTCTCCGCCCTCGGTGGTTTCGTCGGCAACCCGCTCGGTCAGTTGCTCAACGCGGCCAACCGGGTCTGGTCACTGGGTGCATCGGCCAGCGAAACGCTGTTCGAGGGTGGCCTGCGCCCCGCCCAGGTCGCCGCCGCCCGTGCTTCCTACGACGAGGCGGTGGCGACCTATCGGCAGACGGTGCTCGTCGCATTCCAGCAGGTCGAAGACGAGCTCGCGGCGCTGCGCATCTACCAACAACAGGCCGCCGCCGAGGCTGTTGCCGTGGCATCCGCCACGCGCGCCGTCGCGGTTCTACTGAATGAATATCGCGCCGGCACGGTTGCCTATACCAGCGTCATTACCGAGCAGGAGCAGCTTTTGTCCGACGAACAGGCCGCATTATCGGTGCTGCAAAACCGATTCATCGCCAGCGTCACGCTGGTGCAGGCGCTCGGCGGCGGATGGAACACCGGTCTGTTGCCCTCGCAGTCCCAGGTCCGAAACTGAGCGCGCTTCTTAATTGCGGTAGGGACGCGCATTACTGCGAGCCCCCCGCACATGACGGGGATGGGTCTGCCTTCAGGGCAGTTGGTATTAGTCTGGTCGCCGCACGTCATTGAAGGAACAGCCCATGGACCCGAACGCACTGCCCTTCGATTCCGACTCCATGCTGGAAGGACTCCGCGCCTGGGTCGAGTGCGAAAGCCCCACCTGGGATGCTGCCGCCGTCAACCGCATGATGGATGTCGCCAGCCGCGAACTGGTCATCGCCGGCGCCCGCACGGAGCGCGTCGCCGGCCGGATGGGATTCGGCGACTGTGTCCGCGCCACGTTCCCGCATCCTCGGGGCAGCGATCCCGGCATCCTGCTCATGGGCCACCTGGATACCGTGCACCCGGTTGGCACGCTGCAGAAACTGCCGTTCCGCCGCGAGGGCGACCGTGCCTGGGGACCGGCGATCTGCGACATGAAGGGCGGCAATTACGTTGCGCTCGAAGCAATCCGCCAGCTTCTTCGCGCCGGCATCCGCACGCCGCTTCCCGTCACCGTGCTGCTGACCAGCGACGAAGAAGTTGGCAGCCCCTCCACCCGCGATCTGATCGAAGCCGAAGCCACGCGCCATCGCTACGTTCTGGTGCCCGAGCCTGCCCGGCCGGACGGCGGCGTGGTGACCGGCCGCTATGCGATCGCCCGCTTCAACCTGGAAGCCACTGGTCGTCCCAGCCATGCGGGCGCGCGACTGGCGGAGGGCCGCTCAGCGATCAAGGAAATGGCCCGCAAGATCATCGACATCGAAGACATGACGTCGGACGACTGCACCTTCAGCGTCGGCGTGATCCATGGCGGACAGTGGGTGAACTGCGTCGCCACCACCTGCACGGCCGAGGCGCTATCGATGGCGAAGCGCCAGCAGGACCTGGATCGCGGGGTTGCCCGGATGCTGGCTTTGTCCGCCTCCTCCAACGACGTGCAGTTCCGCGTCACCCGTGGCGTCACGAGGCCGGTATGGGAGCCAGATGAGCGCGTGATGGCGCTGTATGAACGCGCCCGTACCGTGGCCCGCTCGCTCGGCTTCGATATACGCCATCAGAGCTCGGGCGGTGGATCGGATGGCAACTTCACCGGCGCGCTCGGTATCCCGACACTGGACGGGCTTGGTGTCCAAGGCGCCGGCGCGCATACGCTGGACGAGCATATTGTCGTGGACAGCCTCGCCCAGCGCGGCCGCCTGATTGCGGGCCTGCTGGCGAGTCTCGAGTGAACGCGCATGATTGTCGGGCGCTCATTTGGCTGGGCCTGGCGGGTGGCCGTCAGCCGCCCGCGCCTGTGGGCGGGACTGGCCGGCGGCCTGGTCGCCTGGGTGACGTTGCTGCATCGGGCGAATGGCACCACGACCGCCGTGCTGGCGTGGGATATCGGTGTCACCGTCTATCTCCTGCTGGCGGCCCTTCTGTTCACCACAGAGCGGGCCACCCGGATGGCCACCGACGCTGCCCGCCAGCAGGAAGGCGAGTGGACCATCTTCGCCATCACCATCGCCGCAGCGCTGGTGAGCCTCGCTGCCGTGTTCGGCGAGTTTGCCGGCACCAAGGACTTGCGGCCGGCGCAGCGGAACCTTCACGTCGCCCTGGTGGCCATCACGCTTTGCGTGTCCTGGCTCATGATGCACGCCACTTTCGCGTTCCGCTACGCGCACGAATATTATTCCAAGGACGCGGGTGGCCCCGAGATCGACCGCGGTCTTGAGTTTCCAGGTGAACAGACCCCCGACTATCTCGACTTCGTCTATTTCGCGCTGGTACTGGGGATGACGTTCCAGGTGTCCGACGTGCAGATAACGGCTCGCAAGATGCGCCGGCTCGCTACCGTGCACGGGCTGCTGAGCTTTCTGTTCAACACCATCATCCTGGCGCTGACGGTGAATATCGCGGCGGGGCTGGTTTGATGCCAAACGCCGCACGTTATGACGCTTGCGGCACAACCCCTTCCCCGGCCCTTCCCGCCGGGAGACGGGGGAAGAGCATTCGGGCTCGCCGGGCGTATTCCGCCGCCGGCCTTTCGCCGCTCCCGGCCCGCCGCTATGAATGCACCGCCCAGGGAGTGACTCCGTGCCTGATATTTTCGACGAGGTCGAAGAAGAACTTCGTGCCGAGCGCACACGCCAGTTTCTGACCCGCTATGCCGGGGCGCTGGTGGCGGTGGCGGTGCTCATCATCGCACTAGTGGCGGGCTGGCAGGGCTGGCGCTGGTACCAGGAACGGCAGGACCAGGCGGCTGCCGACCTCTATATCCAATCCATGCTGCAGATCGGCGAGACCGGCCCCAAGACGGATGCCGCCCGAGCGGGTGCGCTTTCCGGGTTCGGCAAGCTGGCCCAAAGCGGCCCGGCCGGCTATCGCACAGTCGCCCGCCTGCGCGCCGCGGCGCTGGAAGCCGCGACGGGCCACCAGTCGCAAGCCCTGGGGCTGTGGAACGAGGTGGCCGCCGATTCCAGCGCCGATCCGCTACTACGTGATCTTGCCAACCTTCTCTGGGCTCAGCATCAGATCGACACCGGCGATCCCGCTTTGCTCGAAACCCGATTGCGGCCGCTGGCCGAGCCGATTAACCCGTGGCACGCGATGGCGGAGGAAGAACTCGCCTGGCTGGCGTTGCGGCAAGGCAAGACGGCTCAGGCAAAAGACATGCTGACCGCCCTTACCCGCGACGCCAACACCCCTGATGGCGTGCGAGAGCGGGCGACCGCGATCCTGACGCAGCTTCGGGGGTGAGCCGCGTGCAGCAAAAACACGGGCGTTCGCGCGCCCTGTCACGCCGCGCCGCCCTGGCGCTCCCGCTTGGGCTGACCCTGCCCCTCAGCGGCTGCGGCCTGTGGGACGAATGGTTCGGCACCAACAAGCCCCCCATTCCCGGTCATCGGGAACCAGTGCTGGCCGCCGCCAACGTGCTTGCGGTCGAACAGGGTGCGCCCAAGGTCGTGTTGCCGCCCCCGGTGCGCAACGCCGCCTGGCCTCAACCAGGCGGCAATCCTGCCCATCTGATGGGCCACCTGGCAGCCCCCGCGGCACTGAATCGGGCCTGGGAAGCCCCCATTGGCGACGGCGGGGGTTATCGCAACAAGATCCTGGCACAGCCCGTCGTTGCCGATGGCGTGGTCTATGCGATGGATACGCGCGCGATCGTCTCGGCGTTCAATCTGTCCGACGGCGCCCGGCGGTGGCGTTTCGACACCAGGGCCGAGGACTCGCGCAGCACCAATGTGGGAGGCGGGCTGTGCATTGCCGGCGGGGTGCTGTACGCCGTGAACGGCTTGGGCGACGTGGTGGCGATCGATCCTGCGCGTGGCACACAAAAATGGCGCGTCTATCTCGGCGCGCCGGGCCGGTCCGGTCCCACCGTGGTGGAAGGTCGGCTGTTCGTCACCACGATCCAGGACCGGATCCAGGCGCTCGATGCCGCCACTGGACATCGGCTGTGGGATTATCAGGCGGTCCATGCAGCGACCGGTATGCTGGGTGAACCGGCGCCCGCCTATGCGGATGGCCTGGTCGTCGCCGGGTTTGCGTCGGGCGAGCTGACTGCGCTGCGCGCCGATACCGGCACCGTCGTCTGGACCGACAACCTGGTCGCCTCCAGCACCGGAGCCGGGCTGCTGGACATCAACTCGATCCGCGGTCTGCCGGCCATCGGCGGCAGCCAGGTGTTTGCTGTCGGCATGGGCGGGTTGACGGTGTCGAACGATCTGCATTCGGGTCGTCGGCTCTGGCAACATAACGTTGCTGGGCTGAACAGCCCGTGGCTGGCCGGCGACTGGCTGTTCATGGTCACGCTCGACCAGCTCATGACCGCGCTTCACGTCGATGACGGACGGGTCGCCTGGGTCAGCCAGTTGCCGCGCTGGCAAAACCCGAAGGGGCAGAAGAACCCGATCACCTGGTTTGGTCCGCTGCTTGCCGGCGACCGGCTGGTGGTGGCCGGCACGAGCAGGGCGGCCGTCGCGCTCAGTCCCTACACGGGGGACATTCTCGGCTTGCAGAAGCTGCCGGGGGTCGCCGCCCCGCTGCAGCCGGTGATCGCCGAGGACACCCTGTTGCTGATCGCCGAGGACGGCCGGCTGATCGCGCTGCGCTGAACCGCGATGCTGCCGATCGTCGTTATCGCTGGGCGGCCTAACGTTGGTAAGTCGACGCTGTTCAACCGGCTGGCGGGTCGGCGCACCGCTATCGTTTCCGACACGCCCGGCGTGACCCGCGATCGCAAGGACGCCGAGGCGCTGATGCGCGGCCGGCGGGTGCGCCTGATGGATACCGCGGGGCTGGAGGAAGCGGCGCCGGAGACGCTGTCGGGGCGCACGCACGGATCGTCGGTTACCGCTGTTTCGCAGGCCGACCTGGTGGTGTTCGTGGTCGATGCACGCGTTGGGCCCACGCCGGCGGACCGGCATTTTGCGAACTGGCTGCGCCGACAGGGACGGCCCGTGCTGCTGGTGGCCAACAAGGCAGAGGGGAAACTGGCGCAAACCGCGATCCTGGAAACCTATGTGCTGGGGCTGGGCGATCCGGTAGCGGTTTCCGCCGAACACGGCGACGGCATCGCCGAGCTGATGACGGAGATCGTCGATCGCCTGCCGGTGGTCGAAACGCCCCCCGATGACGAGGCTCGTCCGCTCAAGCTGGCGATCGTCGGCCGACCGAATAGCGGCAAGTCCACGCTTCTGAATCGGCTGGTGGGTGCTGAACGGATGGTGACCGGGCCGGAGCCGGGGCTCACGCGGGACGCCGTTTCCGTGATGCTGCAGGACGCGGAGGGGCCGATCGAGCTGGTCGATACGGCCGGGCTGCGCCGGCGCGCGCGCATCGAAGAGGGATTGGAAAAACTATCGGCCGGGGCCGCGATCGGTGCGCTGCGCATGGCGGAGATCGCCGTGCTGGTCATCGATGCGGTGGAAGGGATTTCAGACCAGGACTTGCAGATTGCCTCCTTGATCGAGCGTGAGGGCCGCGCCTGCGTGATCGCGCTGAACAAATGGGATGCGGTGACCGATCGCGGTGTGGCCAGGCGGGCCATTGCCGCTCGGCTGGAAACCAGCCTGGCGCAGTTGAAGGGCGTGCCGGTGGTCTGCCTGTCGGCGCTGACTGGGGTGGGGGTGGACAAGCTGCTGCCGGCGGTGCGCCGCGCCGCAGCGATCTGGAACACCCGCATCGCCACCGGCGAGTTGAACCGCTGGTTCGAATCGGCGCTGGCACGGCATCCGCCACCGCTGGTGGATCGAAGGCGCCTGAAGCTGCGCTACATCACTCAGGCCAAGGCGCGTCCGCCCACCTTCGTCGTGTTCGGCGGACGGGTGGACCGGTTGCCCGACGATTACCAACGATATTTGATCAACGGCCTGCGGGACAGCTTCGGGCTGGTCGGCGTGCCGATCCGCATGCAGTTGCGAAGCGCGAGTAATCCTTACGTCTGATAGCAGGCGGTGGAAGGGCTGATTCCCGCTTCCGCGCACGCGGTTATCCAAGGATAAGGTCGCGGTTGTGCGGGCGTGCTGGTGTGTTCCCGCTTTCGCGGGAATGACGGGGGGTCGCGGGAATGACGGGTTCGCGGGAATTGGCGGGGATGCGCGGGAACGACGGGGGAAATCGGTTTGATTTTGGGTAGTTTGTATAATGCGGGGGCGGTGATCGCCCTGTTGTATAATGTCGGCGTGGCTGTATGATGCTGCTCGCGAACTGACTCGCGTACGGAGCCGTGGGCTCGGTAAGGGGGAAACTGGGTCATGCAAATAACCAAGAGACGTTTCGTTGGCGGCCTGCTGGGTGCGCCGCTACTGGGCGGCGTTAGCTTGCCGGCAGCGGCGGCGGGACCGCTGGTTCTGAAAATCTCGCATCAATTTCCGGCAAATACGGATTTCCGCGACCGCTTGGCGCGCAAGTTCGCCGACGAAGTCACCAAACGCACCGACGGACAGATCACGTTTCAGATCTATCCCGGTTCGTCGCTGTACAACCCACTCCAGCAGTTCGAAGCGATGTCGAATGGCGCGCTCGACATGTCGGTATATCCGCTCGCCTATTCCGGCGGCAAGCTGCCCCAGACCAACCTGACATTGATGCCGGCGCTGATCGAAAACTACCAGCAGGCCTATGGCTGGGAGACGGCGGATATTGGCAAGTGGCTCGTGAGCTATCTCGCCGAGCATGGCGTCGTCATCGTCACCTGGATCTGGCAAGGAGGCGGGGTGGCATCGCGCGACAAGGCGGTCCTGGTGCCAGCGGACCTGAAGGGGTTGAAGACACGCGGTGCCGGCAAGATGATCGAGCTGATGCTGGAAGCCGCTGGTGGTTCCATTTCGAACTTTGCATCAACAGAGACGTACAATGCGATGCACTCAGGCGTAGTGGACGCACTATGGACGTCCAGCGCGTCACTGATGAGCTTCCGGCTGCAGGAAGTGGCAAAATACGTGACCACCGCGCAGAAGTACACGTTCTGGTACATGTTCGAGCCGCTGCTGATGTCGAAGAATACGTACGACAAGCTCACGCCGGCGCAGCAGCAGATTGTAATGGATGTCGGCAGGTCGCTACAACCATACGCACTCGACGCGTGCAAGGCCGATGATCAGGAAGTGGCCGACGTGTTCGCCAAGGCGGGCGACCATGTGGACGCCATGAATGAGCAGCAATTCCAGGACTGGAAGGCGCTGGCGAAGCAAAGCGCGTGGAAGGACTTTGCCGCTCACGTCAAGGGTGGACAGAAGCTGATCGACATGGCCACAGCCGTGGCATGACCGACGGGAACAGCGCGGCGCGCCATGCCGGCGATGGCATGGCGCGTGTCTCGCCATCCTATGAGCGGCGGCGGATCACGATCTGGTCCGCGTTCAGGCGCGCGGTCAAGGCGATGAATTTGCTCTGCGGGCTTATCGCCGGCGTTCTGGTGGTAATTTCTGCCGCAGTGATCACCAACGAGGTGATCTGGCGATATTACCTGCGCCGACCCCATACCTGGAACCTGGAATTCAACATATTCCTGCTGATCGGTGCGACATTTCTTGCGGCCAACTACACGCAGATGAAACGCGCCCATGTCGGCACGGAGGTATTGCAGACCTTGATGCCGGCAAGCTGGAACCGGATGCGCATTCTGGGCGGCGATATACTGTCGGTCCTGCTGTGTGCGTTCATGGCGGTGAAGGTCTGGCAATATAGCTGGCAGGCGTGGAGTGAGGGTTGGGCCACCAACTCGACCTGGGCGCCACCCTTATGGATCCCCTATTCGCTGATCGGGATCGGTCTCTCGCTGATCTCGCTCGAATATTTCGTGCAGATCGTCGAGGAGATTGCGACGGGCGGGAAAAAGGGCAAAGCCAGATGAGCCCGCACGAGATCGGGATTCTCTTTGTCGCCGCCGCGTTGGTCCTGTTGCTGTCGGGCATGCCGGTGGCGTTTGCGCTCGGTGGGGTCTCGGTGGCGTTCATGCTCGGCTTCATGCCGGCCGCCAATATCGGTCAGTTGGCCGAGACGCTCTATGAGGGCATGGACAACTTCACCCTGCTGGCGATCCCGTTGTTCATGCTGATGGGAATCGCGGTCGGCAGGACGCGGGCCGCGACGGATTTGTACGAATCGATTTATCGGTGGACGCACAGATTGCCGGGAGGGGTTGGCGTCGCCAACGTGATCGGGTGCGCGATCTTTGCCGCAATGTGCGGCTCGAGCACGGCGACCTCGGCCGCTATCGGCGCGATGGGCGTGCCCGAGATGCGCCAGCGCGGCTATTCGCCGGCCTTTGCCGGCGCGTTGATTGCGAGTGGCGGAACACTCGGTATCCTCGTGCCGCCGTCGGTCACGCTGATCCTGTATGGCATCGTGGTCGAGCAGTCGATCGGGCAGTTGTTCCTTGCCGGCATCGTGCCCGGCATTCTGCTGGCATTCCTGTTCGCATTGTGGGTGGTCATCAAGTCGTATCGTCAGGAACGCAGTTCCCGTCCGCGTATTGCGGTGCCGGGCGGGTCAAGCAGGGGTGCAGAGATTGGCGGCAGCCCGGGGATCTCAACAGCGCTGGTTCTCGACGTTCATCCTGCTGCCGCGGTCGCGGTTGACCATTTTACGTGGCGCGAGCGCGTCGAGTCATTGCCGCGGCTGTTGCCTTTCTTCAGCATCATCCTGGTGGTGATGATCGCCCTGTATGGTGGCTACGCGACGCCGTCAGAGGTTGCCGGGGTGGGAGCATTTGCCACCCTGGTGATGGTTGCAATTGTATACCGATGCTATCACTGGCGCGAGATACAGAAAATCCTGCTCGATACTGCTGAATATGCCTCCATGATCATGATGATCATCGCGATGGCATTTCTGTTCAGCTACGTAATGAGCTATCTCTTCATCACCCAGAGCGCGACTCAGTGGTTGGTCACTTTGCCGCTGTCGAAATGGGAGTTCCTGTTCTGGATCGATGTCCTGATCATTCTGATGGGCTTTTTCCTGCCGCCAGTGGCGATCGTGCTGATGATCACCCCGGTGATCATGCCCGGGCTGCTCGCCCATGGGTTCGATCCGATCTGGTTCGGGGTCAACATGAGCCTGGTGATGGAGACCGGCCTGATCCATCCGCCCGTCGGGCTCAATCTGTTTGTCATTCAGGGAATCGCGCCGGATATCGGACACAAGGACCTGATGATCGCGGTGCTGCCGTTCCTCGCTGTGATCCTGTTATTTATCGTGTTGTTCTCAGTGTTTCCTCAGATCGCGACATGGTTGCCGAGCCTGTTTTTCCATCACTGATTTCGCTTGGCCGTGGTTGCACGGAGTGTCGCTGGATTCCCGCTTTTCGCGGGAATGATGGGAAACCGGGATGCCGCGATTGCTGCGCGGTCAGACGTGGAAGCTTTCGCCGCAGCCGCAGCGGCCCTTTTCGTTCGGGTTGATGAAGGTGAAACCGGATTCCAGCGCCTGCGTCTGGTAATCCATAACCGTGCCGATCAGGAACAGGCTGGCCTTGCGATCTATCAGCACGGTCAGGTCCTTGTCGCTGACCACCTCATCCGTCGGTGCCGGCGTATCGGCCCAGCTCATGTCGTAGGACAGGCCCGAGCAGCCCTTCGTCTTGACCCCGATGCGCAGCAGCTTGCCCTGCTCGCCCTTGGCGTAAAGCTGGCGCAGGCGATCGGCCGCCGCGTCGGTCAGGGTCATCAGTGGCGGCAACGGGCGGGCGGGTCGGCGAGTTGCGGTTGTCGTGCTCATGATCGGCTCGATATCGCGTCGGTTCAGTACATGTTCAACTGCAGGCGGGCTTCGTCGCTCATGCGGCTGGGGTCCCAGGGCGGGTCCCACACGGTTTCCACATTGCAGTCGGTCACGCCGGGGACTGCCATGATCGCTTCGCGCACCTGCTCCGGCAATTCCTGGGCGCTAGGACAGGCCGGGGCGGTCAGGGTCATTTCCACTTTCACCTGCCCATCATCATTGATCTCGATCGCGTATATCAGGCCGAGTTCGTAGATGTTGACCGGAATTTCCGGATCGTAGACCGAGGAGCAGGCATCGATCACCGCCTGTTCGGTCGGCTTCGATGCGACCTCACCCTCGGGTGTCCAAGCGGTGTGCGGGACGGCGCCGTGCGCCATGTCATTCACTGCTGGCCTCCTTCGCCCCATCCAGGGCCGCAATGAGCGCGTGCCATGGCAGGGTCGCGCATTTCACCCGCGATGGATATTCGTGCACGCCGGCAAGCGGTTCAAGCCGCTCCATCGGTTCCTTTAGGGCCGTGTCGCAATGCGGGCAGGCGCCGGTGCGTGCGAGCTCGCGGAAAGCCGCGAATATCTGCCGCACCTGGTCGGCGCTGCGCCCGGAAACCGTTTCGGCCATAAGGTCGGCGGAGGCGATGCTGATGGCGCAGCCCCGCGCTTCGAACCCGGTATCCGCGATCGCCCCGTCCGGGCTGTATTTCACGAACACCTGCACGCGGTCGCCGCACATCGGATTGTCGCCGCGGGCGGAGGCGTCGAATGCCGCCGGACGTTGGCCGTGACGCGGGTGGCGGCCATGGTCCAGGATCACTTCCTGATATAGGTCGCGCAGGTCGTCGAACATCGACTGGTCCGCACTCATGCGAAGAACTCCCGCACGCGCGACAGGGTGTCGGCCAGGAGGTCGATCTCCTGGCGCGTGGTGTAGATGCCGAAGCTGGCGCGCGCGGTGCTTTCCAGCCCGAAGCGGCGCATCAAGGGCTCGGCGCAGTGATGCCCAGCGCGGACGGCGATTCCCTGGCGGTCCAGCAGGGTCGCAACATCATGGGCGTGCGCGCGATCAAGCGCGAACGACACCACGCCGCCGCGGTCCTGTGCCCGGCCGAGGATGGTCAGGCCGGGTATTTCGGACAGCCGGGCCAACGCGTGATCGGTCAATGCCGCCTCGTGTGCCGCGATCGCCGGGTAGCCGATCGCCTGCACGTAATCTATCGCTGCCTTCAGGCCGATGCCTTCAATGATCGCCGGGGTGCCCGCCTCGAACTTGTGGGGCACTTCCGCCCAGGTGGAGCGCTCGTAGCTGACCGAGGAGATCATCTCGCCGCCGCCGAGGAAGGGCGGCATGCGGTCCAACAACTCGCGCCGGGCCCATAACACGCCGATGCCGGTGGGGCCGTAAAGCTTGTGGCCCGTCCAGGCGTAGAAATCGGCATCGATCGCCTGCACATCGACACGTCGATGCACGATGGCCTGGGAGCCATCGAACAGCACCTTCGCGCCATGCGCATGCGCGATGCGGGCAATACGCTCGGCGGGCGTGTAGGTGCCCAGCACGTTGGACATGTGGGTGATCGCTACCAGTCCCACCTTGCCGTCGGCCAGCAGCGCCTCGAAGGCCTGCATGTCCAATTCGCCGGAATCGGTGATGGGGGCGACCCGGAGTTCGATGCCGCGGTCGTCGCGCAGCAACTGCCAGGGCACGATGTTGGAGTGGTGCTCCATGTGCGAGATCAGCACCGCCTGGCCGGGCCGCATCACGCCGCGCCCGTAGCTGTGCGCGACCAGGTTGATCGCCTCCGTGGAATTGCGCACGAACACGATCTCGTGGCGGTCGCGCGCGTTCATCAGTTCCGCAACGGCATCGCGGGCAGCTTCCCAGGCGTCGGTGGTACGCTCGCTCATCCAGTGCAGGCCGCGATGCACGTTGGCGTACTGGGTTTCCATGGTGACCCGCATGGCGTCGATTACCGTGCGCGGTTTCTGCGCGGAGGCGGCGCTGTCGAGGAACACGAGCGGCTTGCCCCGCACCGTCTGCGTCAGGATAGGGAAATCCCGGCGCACGCGGTCCACGTCGAGCAAGGCGGGGTCGAGCAAGGCGGGGCGGGTTTCGACGTTCATGCGGCCTGCCCTTCCCACCAATGTGCGACGGCGTCTTCCAGCAATGCGCGGGCCGGCTCGTTGGCGACCAGTTGCAGCGCCTCGTGCAGGAAGGCGCGGACCAGTATTTCGCGTGCCTCGGGTTCCGGTACGCCGCGAGTGCGCAGATAGAAAAGCTGATCCTGGTCCAGCTCGCCGACCGTGGCGCCGTGGCTGCACTTCACGTCGTCGGCAAAGATTTCCAGTTCCGGCTTAGTGTCGATCTCGGCGTCCGGCGACAGCAGCAATGACTGGCTCATCTGGTAGCCGTCGGTTTTCTGGGCGACACGGGCGACTTCGATGCGGCCCTGGAATACTGCGCGCGAACGCCCGGCGAGTACGTTCTTCACCGCCTGGCGGGAGGCGCAGCGGGGGGCGTCGTGGCGCACGACCGCAGTGAAGTCGGCATGCTGCACACCGTGCAGAAGCTGCGCGCCGTTGAGATGGACCGATGCGTCGGGTTCGGCGAGGCGGACATGCGTCTCGGTGCGCGATACCCGGGCGCCCGTGGTCAGCACGAAGCTGTCGTATCGGCCGCTGCCGCAGATTTCCGCGTAGGTGGTGGACAGGTGGAACGCTGCTTCGGATTCGCCGCGCAGCCGCACATGATCCAGCGACGCGCCGTTGCCGATGTGCAGCTCGGTGACAGGGTTGTGCAGATACGCGCCGTCGCCAAATGAGGTTTCCACCAGGGTCAACCGCGCCTCCGTCCCCAGCCGCACCAGGTGGCGCGGATGGAACGCGGTAGAGCGCCCGGCCCCCTGGGTGGCGATGCTGATGAGATGCACGATGCCTGCATCCATTCCGGGCGGGACGTCGATGCACACACCGTCTTCCGCCAACATGGTATTGAGCGCAACCAACGGGTCCCGGTCGGGGCGCGCCAGCGTGCCGAAACAGGGATGGTCGGCGAAGCGGCGAAAACCGATGCCGGGGGGCGGATCGGACAGGTCCGGCTGGTAGCGGCCATCGATGAACAGGATGCGCGCGCCGATCGCAGGCACGCGGCTGGCCAAAGCGGCATTGTCGGTGGTCTGCAGCAGCGTCAGCGGTTCGGAGAACGAGGCTTCGGCCAACGCCCGCAGGCTGGTGTATTTCCATGCCTCGTCGCGTCGGCCAGCGGTGCCGCCGGGCACGCCCAGGCGACGGAACGCCTCGGCCGCGGAGGCGCGCAGCATGGGGTCGCCGGGCAGGTGATCTTTCAGCCCTTCGTAGCGGGCGAGAAAACCGCGCGTGCCGGTGAAGGCCTGGGCTGTCATGCCGCTTGCGCCTCCAGGCCCGCATATCCGCGCGCTTCCAGCTCGTGGGCCAGTTCCGGGCCGCCGGAACGCACGATGCGGCCGGCGGACAATACGTGGACGCGGTCGGGCACGATATGATCGAGCAGCCGCTGATGATGCGTGATGACCAGGGCGGAGAATTCGGGGCCGCGCAGGGCGTTGACGCCGTTCGCTACGATTTTCAGCGCGTCGATGTCGAGCCCGCTATCGGTCTCATCCAGGATGGCGAGGCGGGGCCGCAGGATTGCCATCTGCAAGACTTCGTTGCGCTTCTTTTCGCCGCCGGAAAACCCGACATTGACGTTGCGCCGCAGCATGTCATCCGGCATCGCCAGCCGCTTTGTCTCGGCGCGCGCCAGCTTCAGGAATTGGACTGCGTCCAGTTCCGGCTCGCCGCGCGTGCGACGGATCGCGTTCAGCGCGGTGCGGAGGAAATTGGCGTTGCCGACACCGGGAAGCTCGACCGGTGCCTGGAATGCCAGGAACACGCCGGCCGCGGCTCGTTCTTCAGGTTCCATCGACAGCAGGTCATGGCCGGCGTAGTGGGCGCTGCCACCGGTGACCTCGTACTCCTCCCGCCCGGCGAGAACGTAAGCCAGGGTGGATTTACCGGAGCCGTTCGGGCCCATGATGGCGTGCACCTGGCCTGACGGCACGGTCAGATCGATGCCGCGCAGGATCGGCGTGCCGTTGATGGACGCGCTGAGGTTCTTGATCTCCAGCATGTCAGCCCACCGAGCCTTCCAGGCTGACGGCCAGCAGCTTCTGCGCCTCTACGGCGAATTCCATCGGCAGCTCCTTCAACACGTCCTTGCAGAACCCGTTGACGATCAGGTTCACCGCGTCTTCTTCGTTCAGCCCGCGCTGGCGGCAGTAGAACAACTGGTCGTCGGCGATCTTGGAGGTGGTGGCTTCGTGTTCCACCTTCGCGGTCGGGTTCCGGCTTTCGATATAGGGCACGGTGTGGGCGCCGCACTGATCACCGATCAGCAGGCTGTCGCATTGGGTGTGGTTGCGCGCTCCGGCGGCACGCGGCAGCACGCGCACGAGGCCGCGATAGGTGTTGTTGGAATGGCCGGCGCTGATACCCTTTGAAACGATGGTGCTGCGGGTGTTGCGACCGATATGGATCATCTTGGTGCCGGTATCGGCCTGCTGGCGGTTGTTGGTCACCGCCACCGAGTAGAACTCGCCCACGCTGTCGTCGCCTTCCAGCACGCAGGACGGGTATTTCCAGGTGATGGCGGAACCGGTCTCCACCTGCGTCCAGGAGATTTTCGCGCGTGCGCCGCGACAGGCGCCCCGCTTGGTGACGAAGTTGTAGATGCCGCCGCGGCCCTCGGCGTCGCCCGGGTACCAGTTCTGCACGGTGCTGTACTTGATTTGGGCATCTTCCAGGGCAACCAGCTCCACCACCGCGGCGTGCAACTGGTTCTCGTCGCGCATCGGCGCGGTGCAGCCTTCCAGGTAGCTGACATAGGCGCCGGCTTCAGCGATGATCAGCGTTCGCTCGAACTGGCCGGTGTTGCGCGCATTGATGCGGAAATAGGTGGACAGCTCCATCGGGCAGCGCACGCCCTTCGGGATGAACACGAAGCTTCCGTCGGTGAACACGGCGCTGTTCAGCGCGGCGAAGAAATTGTCGCCGGTGGGAACGACGCTACCAAGATATTGCTGCACCAGGTCGGGGTAGTCTCGGATTGCTTCGCTGATCGGGCAGAAGATCACGCCCGCCTGCTTCAGTGTTTCGCGGAAGGTGGTGGCGACCGAGACGCTGTCGAACACCGCATCGACCGCGACGTTGGAGGTGCCCGGCTCGAGGCCGGCGGCTGGTTCGACGCCGGCCAGGATGGCGCGCTCCTTCAGTGGAATGCCGAGTTTTTCATAGGTGGCCAGCAGCTCCGGATCGACGTCGTCCAGGGATTTCGGGCCGGAGGTTTTCTTCGGTGCCGCGTAGTAGTGGATGTCCTGGTAGTCGATCGGGGCGTGCCACACCTTGGCCCAATGCGGTTCTTCCGTCTTCTTCCAGGCGGCAAAGGCCTTCAGCCGCCATTCCAGCAGCCAGGCGGGTTCCTGCTTCTTCGTGGAGATCAGGCGGATGGTGTCGTCGTTCAGCCCCTTGGGGGCGACATCCATCTCGATGTCGGTCTCGAAGCCCCACTTATAGCCACCTTGGGTGACGGACTGGACGGTTTCGAGCGTTTCGGTGACGGCGGGCATCGGCGTGATCCTATTCGGCGGCGGGCAGTTGCGGGCGCGCGTGCGCACGGAACGCCCGGGGGATGGAGGCTTCCTGCATGTCAGCGAGCGTGATGTTAGTCAGGGCCTGCTGGATCGCCTCGTTCACAGGATCCCAGCGGCCGCGCATGGGGCACATCGCCTCCACCTCGCAGAATGCGGCGGAGCCATCGACGCAGGCAGTCAGGGCGATCGGCCCGTCAATCGCGGTGATCACATCGGCGATCGGGATGGCCGCAAGCGGGCGCATCAGCCGGTAGCCGCCGTGCGCTCCGCGCTGAGAGGCGACCAAGCCGCCGGCGGCGAGCGCCTTCAGCACCTTGGCGACGGTCGGTTCCGGGATGCCGCTGGCGGCCGAGATCCCGGGCGCCCCTTGCACATGGTCGGTGCGCGACAATCGTACCAATATGACCACGGCGTAGTCGGTCAGCTTCGACAGCCTGAGCATGGCAGCGAATTCCGGAGGGATGCGGTTGCACTAAGAGGACCCTATCGGTCCTGATTGGACAGATGGCGCCACCCGGCGCCGCAGTCAAGTGGGTGATTGGGCAAGCGGGTGATCGAAGGCGCGAGGGGCATCGTTCCGGCGCAATCGCTGCTATTTTCTTACTACAAGGAAGCTCCGTCGGCGACCCGCTCGATACCGAGCGCTACGACCCCGCGCTTCGACCTTCGACCCGCCCTAACCCCCGCCGGTCAGCAGCCCGTCCACCGTCTCCACGATCGCCCGTGCCGATTGCACCCGCTCCAGCGCCAGCTCTTCCCCGGCGATATCCATCGCGTCCACCTGCGCCAACGCCGCCTCCGCCTCGGCCAGCCGCCGCTCGCCCTCGGCGCGCTGCAGTTCCGCCACCGGAATCGTCTCGTTCGCCAGCACGGTGCAACGCTCCGGCGTCACTTCCGCGAAGCCGCCGGCCACGAACAGCCGCTCCGTCACCTGCTCACCTTCATAGAGCGAGATCACCCCGCCGCGCAGCATGACGATCATCGGCGTGTGGCCTTCCAGCACGCCCATATCGCCCTCCGAGGCCGGGATCACCACCATATCCACCGGCCGCGACATCAGCAGCCGCTCGGGCGAGACGATTTCCAGCGCAACCGGCATCAGGTGGCGGCCTTCAGCGTCTCGGCCTTCTTCACCGCCTCCTCGATCGTGCCCACCATGTAGAACGCCGCCTCCGGCAGATGATCGTACTCGCCGGCACAGATCGCCTTGAAGCTGCGAATGGTGTCGGCCACCGGCACGAACACGCCAGGGAACCCGGTGAACACCTCGGCCACGTGGAACGGTTGCGACAGAAACCGCTGGATCTTGCGCGCCCGCGCCACCACCAGCTTGTCCTCTTCCGAAAGCTCGTCCATGCCAAGGATTGCGATAATATCCTGCAACGATTTGTAGGTCTGCAGAATCCGCTGCGTCTCGCGCGCCACCCCGTAATGCTCGTCCCCCACCACCCGCGGATCGAGCGACCGCGACGTGGAATCCAGCGGATCGACCGCCGGATAGATCCCCAGTTCCGCGATCTGCCGCGACAGCACGGTGGTCGCATCCAGGTGCGCGAACGACGTAGCCGGGGCCGGGTCGGTCAGGTCATCGGCCGGCAC